>NZ_JBOFOC010000142.1:0-19284 GCF_051659245.1 Microbulbifer sp. | reverse complement strand
GCGATCGGATTCCAGAGGATTCGGAAAGATCGATCGCGGCCATGGGCCGCTCCTACAAAAGGGATTACTGAGCGAGATTGAGGGAAACCGGCTCGCCCATCTGCTCGGAGAGTACCCGGTCCAGCAGCGTCGGCAGATCCTCGCCGGTGGTGGTGCACTTCCAGCCGGGCTCGTCTCCGGAATTGTCGAAGCCGAGATGGTAGCCGCCGGACCTGGCCGCCACCCACAGCTCGCGGTTGGCGGACTGGCGCGAGAGGATCACCTGACTGCCGTTGTCCTCCAGAGTCAGGGTGAGCACCGCGTCGGCACGCTCGTAGTCGATATCCCAGTCGCAGTTGTCCAGCGCATCCTCGATCCCGATCAGGGTGCGCTCTATCGCCGCGTCGTATTCCGCCTGGCTCATAATTTGTTGCTTCTGTCGTACTGTGTTGAGGAGGGGAGGCCGTTATACTAGCAGGCTTTGACGATCTGACCGCAGGATGTAGCGCATGCCCCGAAAAATCCCTCTCCTCCTGTTGCTCCTCGCCGCCTTCGGGCCGTTGGGCGCCTGCGGGCAAAAAGGTCCACTCTATCTGCCCCAGAGCGCCGCGGCGCCCTCTGCCCCCGCTTCCGCGCCCATTGAAAGCAACGGGGAAGAAGGGGAAGGAGAGAGAGGGGAAATAACCCAGCCGCAAACCACCGGCGCCGACGACTATAGCGAAGAGGAGCCCGCGCCGGAAAAATGAGTGAGTTCAATTATCGGGGCGGCAGCCTGTGGGCCGAAGAAGTCCCCCTGGAGCAGATCGCCGAGCGCTTCGGCACTCCCACCTACGTCTACAGCCGCGCGCATTTCGAGCGCCAGTACCGCGCCTATGCGGACGCCCTGGGCGAGCATCCCGGGCTGATCTGTTACGCCGTCAAGGCCAACAGCAATCTGGGCATCCTGTCACTGCTGGCGCAGCTGGGTTCGGGCTTCGATATCGTTTCCAGCGGCGAGCTGGAGCGGGTGCTGCTGGCCGGCGGCGACCCGTCAAAGGTCGTTTTCTCCGGGGTGGGCAAGACCGCCGCGGAAATGCGCCGCGCGCTGGAAGTAGGGGTTCACTGCTTCAATGTGGAATCGGAAGCGGAACTGGAGCGCCTGGATGCGGTGGCCGCGGAGATGGGCACCACCGCGCCGGTGTCCCTGCGGGTCAATCCGGATGTGGATGCCAATACCCACCCCTATATTTCCACCGGCCTCCGGGAAAACAAATTCGGCATCGCCATCGACACGGCGGTGGACACCTACCGCCGCGCGGCACAGTCGCGCCACCTGAAGGTGATCGGTGTGGACTGCCATATCGGCTCGCAGCTCACCGAACTGGCGCCCTTTCTCGACGCCCTCGACCGGCTGCTGCTGCTGGTGGATCAGCTGACCGCAGAGGACATAGCGCTGGAACACCTGGACCTGGGCGGCGGCCTCGGCGTGCGCTACCGCGGCGAGGAACCGCCACCGGTAAGCGACTACCTGGGCGCGGTGAAAGAGCGCCTGGGCGATCGCCAACTGGGGCTGGTGCTGGAGCCGGGCCGCTCCATCTCCGCCAACGGCGGTCTGCTGCTCACCCGGGTGGAATACCTGAAGCGCGCCGAGGAGCACAACTTCGCCATCGTCGACGCGGCCATGAACGACAACCTGCGCCCGGCTCTGTACCAGGCGTGGCAGGACATAGTTCCGGTGGCGCCGGACAGCGGCGAAAGCGAGAGCTGGGATATCGTGGGCCCGGTATGCGAGACCGGCGACTTCCTCGGCAAGCACCGCCAGTTGACGTTGCAACAGGGGCAACTGCTGGCCATGCTGTCCGCCGGCGCCTACGGTTTCAGCATGAGTTCGAACTACAATTCCCGTCCGCGGGCCGCGGAAGTGCTGGTGGACGGCGACAGAACCTACCTGGTGCGCGCGCGGGAGACCCTGGCGGACCTGGTGCGCGGCGAGAGCCCGGTTCCGGAGAAATTCTAAAAGACGGGACTCGGGACTCGAGACTCGGGAAAGATCGTAGGGTGGATAAGCTTCAAGCGCATCCACCGAAAAGAGAGAATAGATGCGCATTAAATTCACCAAGATGCACGGCCTCGGCAACGACTTCGTGATGCTCGACGGCATCAGCCAGCGCATCAAGCTGTCGCCGGAAAAGATCCGCCGCCTGGCGGACCGCCACTTCGGGGTGGGTTGCGACCAGGTACTGGTGGTGGAGCCGCCGCGGACCCCGGACGCGGACTTCCGCTACCGCATCTACAACGCCGACGGCGGCGAGGTGGAGAACTGCGGCAACGGCGCCCGCTGCTTCGCCCGCTTTGTGCGCGAGCGCCGCCTCACCGGCAAACGCCAACTGGTGGTGGAGACCGCGGGCGGCATCCTGCAACTGAACCTGCTCGAGGGCGACCAGGTCAGCGTGGACATGGGCGTACCCGCCCTGGAGCCGAAACAGATCCCCTTTATTGCCGACCGCTATGCCGACACCTACCCGCTGGAGGTGGACGGCGAGGTCTACACCATCGGCGCGGTATCCATGGGCAATCCCCATGCCGTGCTGCTGGTGGATGACGTGGAACAGGCGCCGGTGAATACGCTGGGCCCCAAAATCGAAAGCCACGAGCGCTTCCCCCAGCGGGTCAATACGGGCTTCCTGCAGGTGGATTCCCGCACCGAAACCAGGCTGCGGGTGTTCGAGCGGGGCGTGGGCGAGACCCGCGCCTGCGGCACCGGCGCCTGCGCGGCGGTGGTCTCCGCGCACCAGCGCGGCCTGGTGGACGACACCGTGCGGGTACAGCTGCCCGGGGGCACCCTGACAATCCACTGGAGTGGACCGGAGCAGCCGGTAACCATGACCGGGCCCGCCACCACCGTGTACCACGGGCAGATCATCCTTTAATGCGGGATGGGCACAAATCGGCAGGATTGCCGATTTGGACGGCGCAGGCGCCCGAAGGGCGGGCGCCATGGATGACGCGAGTCAAAGCAAAGCGTGCCCGTCGAGACCGCAGACCATGGCACGAGCGCCCCGGGAATGGCGGGGTGCCGCCCAACGGGGATGCAGAAAACGCATGGAGCGGTTATTCTGCCCGCTTCGCTTCTTTGCCCATCCACAAGCCAAGCCAAAAATGACGGAACACAGCGACGCCACCCGCGCCCCGGAAAACCCCACTGCCGGCGACCAGGAGACCCAGCGCAGCAAGAAGCTGCTCGCCCGCCAGGTGGCCCGCTACCTGATCCAGAACCCGGACTTCTTCGCCGAACACCTGGAGCTGCTGGAGACCATCAAGCTGCCGCGGGAAAACGGCAAGACCGTCTCGCTGATGACCCACCAGACCAACCTGCTTCGCGAGCGCAATATCGAGATGCGCCAGCGCCTGGATCAGCTGCTGCACAACGCCCGCGAGAACGACCAGCTGTTCCTGCACAGCCGCCGCCTGATCCTGGCGCTGCTGGAGGCGGAGACTGTGGCCGAGGCCGGGGAGGCCCTGTACCGCAGCTTCCGCGAAGACTTCGGCGTGGACACCACCACTCTCACCCTGTTCGGCCCCCTGCCCCCGGGGCACCGCTCCCTGGGCGATGTGCGCACCAGCCAGCGCGCCAGCGCGGAAACCGCGGTCGGCTCCATACTGCGCAACGGCCGCACCGTGTGCGGCGTACTGCGCCCGGCGGAAAAGGAATACCTGTTCGGCGGGGACGCGGACAGAGTCGCCTCCGCCGCGGTGATTCCCCTGGCCAACCAACTGGGCATCCTCGCCGTCGGCTCCACCGACCCCCAGCACTACCGCTCCAGCCTGGGCACTCTGTTCCTCTCCTACATCGGCGAAGTGCTCGAGCGCCTGCTGCCGAAACTGCTCGCCGCCTAGCCCCCCGCGCGCCTGCGCGACGATGATCAGACAGGAAACCCCGGCGCGCTCCACAGCCAATCGCTGACAAATGTCACTGCCAATTGCTGACAGTTGGGAATATTTTCAACTTTCGCGACGGCGGATACTGGATTGGCATTTTTCGG
The DNA here is from genome assembly GCF_051659245.1 of Microbulbifer sp. Lineage (NCBI taxonomy): Bacteria > Pseudomonadati > Pseudomonadota > Gammaproteobacteria > Cellvibrionales > Microbulbiferaceae > Microbulbifer > Microbulbifer sp. The sequence goes on along the minus strand of NZ_JBOFOC010000142.1, from coordinate 15,283 downwards.
GGAGCCACCCCGGGTGCTTAACAACAGGCAAGGAGTCCAACGATGAAAAACTTCAGCGCATTTGTGGTATCCACCGCACTCAGCTGCGCGGCCGCCCAGGCCGCCGCCCCCGATCCCGCGGTGGAGGAGGCATTCAACCGCCTGGACAGCGCGCGCCTGGCCGCGCTGCAACCCGAAATGGAAGACAGCTACAGCCGCGCCTACGCCGGCTACCGGCTGGCGATCGCCCGCCACCTGAACGATGACGGCGACGCGGGCAAGGCCCTGGGTCTGGCGATAGATGCACTGGAAGGCGGCGAATCTGTGCAGAGCGACAGCGATTCGGCGGCGCTGCTGGCGATGGCTTACGGCTACAGGATCGCCCTCAGCCCACTGTCCGCCATGCGCTACGGCCCCAAAAGCCATAAGATGGTCCGGCGCGCCCTGGCGCTGGACGGAGAAAATCCCCTGGCCCGGCTCGCCAACGGCATCTCCCTGTTCAACACCCCCGGCGCCTTCGGCGGCGACAAACAGAAGGCGCTGGAGGCCTTCGAGCGGGCGGCGGCGCTCTACCACGCCGGCCGCGGCGGCGCCACCGCCGACTGGGGGCTTGCGGAGGCGCTGGTGTGGAAGGGCCTGGCGCAACGGGAACTGGGCCGCGAACGGGAGGCCGCGCAGAGCTGGCGCGAGGCCCTGGCTACCCGCCCGGACCACCGCTGGGCCGGCGCACTGCTCGAGGGGAACGGATCGTAGATGCAAGCGCAGATCCCGCCGGGATATCACAAATACGCCCCCTGGGTGTGGCTGATCTTTCTCGGCTTCTACTTCATCCGGCCCCTGACGGGGCCCATGAACACCAGTGAATGGCTGGTGTTCGGCCTCGGGCTGGGGCTGTTCCTGTGGGCCTATTTCCGCCTCTTCCACGCCGAAAAACCAGCGCCCTATATCTGGCTGGTGCTGCTCGTGGCTCTGCTGGAAGCGCCGTTCAATACCGGCGCCAGCTCGCTGTTCATTTACGCCGCCGCCTTTGCCGGCAACCTGCTGCCCGCGCGCCAGGCGACCTGGCACCTGACCGCGATACTCGCGCTGCTGGGCCTGGAGAGCTGGTGGCTGAAGCTGTCTCCCTCCCTGTGGCTGCCGGCGGCGCTGGTGTCCATGGCGGTGGCAGCCATGGGCATGTTGGATCGCGTCCGCGCCGAGGCCACCCGACAGAAACTGCGCGACCGCGACGAGATCGAACGGCTGGCGGCGGTGGCCGAGCGTGAGCGCATCGCCCGGGATATGCACGACGTGATCGGCCACACCCTCTCCAGTGTGGCGCTGAAGTCGGAACTGGCGGGCAAGCTGCTGGCCCGGGCCGGGACCAGCCCCATGTCCCTGGAACAGGCCAGGCTTCAGGTCACTGAAGTGCAGCAACTGGCTCGCACGGCCCTGGCCCAGGCTCGCGAAGCCATCGCCGGCTACCGCAACCGGGAACTGCGTGCCGAGCTGTCGCGCCTGCGGCAATGGCTGGAGGAGCAGAATTTTCAGGTCACAGTGAACGCCGACCTCCACAGGCTTCCCCCGAGGGTGGAATCCGCCGCAACGCTGATACTGCTGGAAGCCTGTACCAATATCGTGCGCCACTCCGGCGGTGACAGGGTCGCCCTCGCCTGCGAGCAGCAGTCGGACTGCCTGCGGCTGGAAGTCTCCGACAACGGTCCGGCGCCGACAGTTACCGAGGGCAACGGCCTCCGCGGCATCCGCGAACGCGCCCAAACCCTGGGCGGACGGCTGCACTACCGCACAGACGGGGGCGTACAACTGGAAGTGTCGCTGCCTCTGGAGGCGTCGTGTGATGTCTATTAGCATCCTGATCGCCGAGGATCAGCATATGGTGCGCGGCGCGCTGAAGGCGCTGCTGGAGCTGGAGGCGGATTTTCGTGTGGTGGGTGATGTCGCCAGCGCCGCCGAGGCGCTGGCACTGCTGGAACATCAGCCGGTGGATGTGCTGGTCACCGATATCGAGATGCCCGGTGCCAGTGGCCTGGCCCTGGCCGAGCGGGTACAGGAGCGCTGGCCCCGCTGCCGGCTGCTGATCGTCACCACCTTCAACCGCCGCGGCTATGTGCGTCGCGCCTTGGACCTGGGCGCGGGCGGTTTCCTGCTCAAGGACGCTCCCAGTGAACAGCTGGCCGACGCCATACGCCGGGTGGCGGCCGGCGGTCGGGTGATCGACCCGGAACTGATGCTGGACGCCCTGGGAGAATGCGATCCGCTCACCGCCAGGGAGCGCCGCGCCCTGCTCCTCGCTGCCGAGGGGCTCAGCACCGCGCGCATTGCCGAGCGCCTGTGCCTGTCGGAAGGTACAGTGCGCAACTATCTCTCCGAAGCCATCGGCAAACTCGGCGCCCACAACCGTATCGACGCCGCGCGCATCGCGCGGCAGAAGGGCTGGCTGTATTGACTGCGAACCGGTCCCAGGTATACCTGTAAGGGGGAACCCATGTTCAACCTACGGGCGCGAGGGGGAAGCACTTAAATGGGCCGGCTGCCGTACTTGGGCTGGGGTTTGCGCGGGGGGTCGGCGGTGACCTCCGGATCGACTTCATGGATGGCGCCACCGGCGGCGAGAAAGTCCTCGATCTCCTTGCTCAGCTGGCTCCTGGCACGCTGGCGGGAAGTGATGCTGCGCTCTTCGGCAAACTCATCGGTATCTTTGCCGCGAGTGTTTTTGCCCTGATCTTCAATACCGTCTTTCATAACTCTGAACCCTGTAACCTACTACTCCTGTTACAGAGGAAGTACCCCTGCCGCCGCGATGGCCGCGGCGAATAATATATAGGCACTTGACCACCCGGGTGCCAGCAAAAGCCGGGGTTTCCCGTAGAGTTTTTTGTCGTGGTTGGAGAGGCCGTTATCGCACTTCGCTATGGAAAATTTTGCGCCACACCAAGGGGTGTGGATCTGTGCTAAGACAGCGGGCGAACGGGGAATTTATTGGAAGGAATCAGAGGGTAGGAATAGTAAAAAAAGCCCCTGGCGGGGCTTTCTCGAAAGGTGGCGGGGGTTGTTACACCGCTTCGCTGCCGGTCTCCCCGGTGCGGATGCGGATCACTTCCTCCAGCGCGGTGATAAAGATCTTGCCGTCGCCGATCTTGCCGGTCTGCGCCGCCTTGGTGATGGCCTCCACGGCGCCGTCCACCATGTCGTCGTCCACGGCCAGCTCCAGCTTCACCTTGGGCAGGAAATCCACCACATACTCGGCGCCGCGATAGAGTTCCGTGTGTCCCTTCTGGCGGCCGAAGCCTTTCACTTCGGTGACCGTCATGCCCTGCACGCCCACCTCGGACAGCGCAGTGCGCACGTCATCCAGCTTGAAGGGCTTTACCACAGCCGTAATCAATTTCATCTTGTACTCTCTCCTGGTATTAGGCCCCTGGTTCGTTCCGCGATGGTGGCCGCGCTGCGGCCACCGCAAATGGATGCAATCACTTGCTCATGAATTCCGGGTAAGCTTCCATTCCGCATTCCACCAAGTCAACACCTTCTTGCTCCTCTTCCTCGCTGACGCGAATGCCGGTGACGGTCTTGAGCAGGAACCACACGGCGAAGGAAGCGGCGAAGACCCAGACGAAAATGGTGGCGGCGCCGATCAGCTGGCCGCTGAATGAGGAGCCGTCATTGGTGATCGGCACCAGCATCAGGCCCAGGAAGCCGGCCACACCGTGCACGGAAATCGCGCCCACCGGATCGTCGATCTTCAGCTTGTCCAGGCTCACGATGGAGAAGACCACCAGCACACCACCCAGGGCGCCGAACAGGGTCGCCTGCAGCGGGGTCGGCGTGGAGGGCTCGGCGGTGATCGCCACCAGGCCGGCGAGAGCGCCGTTCAGCAGCATGGTCAGGTCCGCCTTGCCGAACAGGATACGCGCGGTGATCAGCGCGGCCACGGCACCACCGGCAGCGGCGGTGTTGGTGTTCAGGAACACCATGGCCACGGAGTGCGCGTTGGCGGCGTCGCCCAGCTTGAGTACGGAACCGCCGTTAAAGCCGAACCAGCCCATCCACAGGATGAAGGTACCCAGGGTGGCCAGCGGCAGGTTGGCGCCCGGAATGGCGAAAACCTCGCCGTTGGGGCCGTACTTGCCCTTACGCGCGCCCAGCAGCAGTACACCGGCCAGGGCAGCGGCGGCGCCGGCCATATGCACGATGCCGGAACCGGCGAAGTCGGAGAAGCCCAGGTCACCCAGGTTGTAGAGGCCGAATACATTTGCACTGCCCCAGGTCCAGGAACCCTCCAGCGGGTAGATCAGGCCGGTGAGCACCACCGCGAACACCAGGAAGCTCCACAGCTTCATGCGTTCGGCCACGGCACCGGAAACGATGGACATGGCAGTAGCCACGAACACTACCTGGAAGAAGAAATCGGAAGCGCCGGAGTAGACGGAATCGCCGTCGAAACCGTTTTCCGCCGAGTCGGCCAGTACGCTGTTCAGATCGAAGGCCTCGATCCCGGACAGCAGCCAGCCGCCGTCGTACATGATGTGGTAGCCGCACAGCAGATACATGATGCAGGCAATCGCATACAGCGCCACGTTCTTGGTGAGAATTTCCGTGGTGTTCTTCGAGCGCACCAGGCCGGCTTCCAGCATGGCGAAGCCCGCCGCCATCCACATGACCAGCGCGCCGCACACGAGGAAATAAAACGTATCAATTGCGTACTGCAATTGAAAAATTTGATTTTCCATCTTTCGCTCCGTTCAGTCCCGAGTCTGTTAATTTAAAATCTAGTAATTGTTAGCTGTAATGAATGCCCGGTTTGATGCCGTCACTCAAATGGCTTCCGAACCGGATTCACCGGTGCGGATGCGGATAACCTGCTCCAGTTCGGAGACGAAAATCTTGCCGTCGCCGATCTTGCCGCTGTGCGCACCGGAACCCACAGCTTCCAGAACATCGTCCAGCTGGCTGTCGTCCACTGCGATCTGCAGCATGGTCTTGGGCAGAAAATCCACCACATACTCGGCTCCGCGATAGAGCTCGGTATGCCCCTTCTGCCGGCCGAAACCCTTTACCTCACTCACGGTGATGCCATTGACACCGGCTTCCGCCAGTGCATCGCGCACCGCGTCCAGCTTGAAGGGTTTTATGATTGCGGTGACCAGTTTCATGGTTCTCCCCCCTAAAGTTGGGGCCCGCGCGGGCCCGATTCTCCTACCAAGTGTAGGTTGCAGTGGCCAGTACCGTCGGTTCGCACCAGTCGAGATCCCAGCATTCGCTCTCGCTGACGTCAGTGCCGACTACCGATGCGCTCAAAGCGAGTCCGCCGAATTCCTTGCCGAGGGATACTGAGTAGTCCACGTAAGAGTCCTTCCCTTCAGCCAGGAAGCCACCGTCTTCGTCGAGCATATTCAGACCAACGTGCAGGTCCAGGGACAGGTCCGCCGGCAGGGCGAAGCTGTATTCGGCATACGGATAGTAAAAAGTGCCGGTTTCCGCCCAGTATTCGTTGGAGTAGTTCAGTCCCAGAGTCAGGTCGGAAATGCTGACGCTGCCGTAGATTTCCTGGTAGTCCTCTTTTGCCGGCACATAGCTGTCGCCGTGATAGAAGAATTTGACGTAGCCCACGTCGTAGCTGACGGTATCGCTGATCTCGCCGGCGTAGCCGAAGTAAATATCGTGCTCGAAATCTGTCTGGCCATAGTTCTCGCCAAGATCATCTTCGCCGTAGGCGAAATCCACCTGCGAAATCCAGGTGCCCGCGTAGAAACCATTGCCGAAATCCACGTCGACCCCGCCCTGCACTGCCGGACTGCCATCGGACTGGGAAATGCCCCGGAATCGGTAGTCGGTGGTCACTCCCACATTGCCGCTGAAGCTGACACCGCCCTCTGCGGCACCGGCAGTCGAAGCGGCCATGGCCAGCGCCAGGGCGCTGCTTGCGATTACAACGGTCGCTCTGTTATTGATCTTTCCCACTTTGCGTTCTCCTCGGTGTGTGATTGTCTCGTCAATAATTGTTATCTCGGTCCAATCAGCCCAGGTCTCCGCCACTGCACGGTATCAGTGCCGGCCTTGCTTCCGCCTTGTGAGCTGTTTCGCCCTGCTACTGGGATGGCCCGCTCGGGTTGCTTTGCAACTCCTGCAAGCCTGATACCTGCAGGCTTGATGCCAACTTTGCAATGAGGTTAAAAATCAAGGGGATAGGTGTAATTTGAAGCAGCCGGAGGCGGCGGAATTTTCCTCGCGTAAAAACAGGGTGCACCAAAATGAGACGACCCTGGCGAACATGCACCGAAGTGGTGAGCCATCTACCGGTGGCGAACCAATAGAGCGCACAGCGGTCTCGCTTTTATGCCGGGAGAGGGGTGCGTTACAATTCTGCGCTATAAATTAACGCTTTTTTGGTAGAGGATTGCGCGTGGCTACGGACAAATTGCAACAGTTATTGCAGGAGCTGCAACAACAGGGGGCAGTGATCACCAGCGATCTGCGCGATGCCCTCGCGGTGGCCCTGGGTAAATTGCCGTTGGTGTCCCAACAGGAATTCGACACTCAGGCAAAGATTCTCCAGCGCACCCGGGAAAAACTCGCGCGTTTGGAGGCCCAGGTGGAAATAATGGAGCAGACACTCGCGGAGCAGGAGAAAAATAACCCTCCCGCGGATTAAAATCGGGGAAAAACTTCAGGGATGAAATTTTGAGCCTTTCCGTCACCTATACCCGCGCCCAACTGGGCGTCTCCGCACCACTGGTCACCGTGGAGACCCATCTGGCCAACGGCCTGCCCGCCTTCCATATCGTCGGCCTGCCGGAGGCCGCGGTGCGCGAGAGCCGCGACCGGGTGCGCAGTGCCCTGGTCAACAGCCACTTCGAATTCCCCCAGCGGCGCATCACCGTCAACCTGGCGCCGGCGGACCTGCCCAAGGAGGGCGGCCGCTATGACCTGGCGATTGCCATCGGTATTCTCGCCGCCTCCGGCCAGGTTCCCTGCGACCCGCTGGAAAGCTACGAATTTGTCGGCGAACTGGCGCTCACCGGCAAGCTGCGCCAGATCAATGGCGCCCTCCCCGCCGCCATCGCCTGCGGCGACGCCGGGCGCACCCTGGTGTTGCCGGGGGAATCCGCCGGCGAGGCGGCGCTGTCCGGCAGCGGGGTAAAAGCCGCGGAGACCCTGCTGCAGGTGTGCGCGCAACTGCACGGCCGCGAGCCGCTGCCGGACGCGGAAGCCGCCGCCGGGGAGGGAGAGGCCCAATGCGCGGACCTGGTGGACGTGCGCGGCCAGTTGAAGGCGCGCCGCGCCCTGGAGGTGGCCGCCGCCGGCGGCCACAACCTGCTGTTCTACGGCCCCCCGGGCACCGGCAAGACCATGCTCGCCAGCCGCCTGCCGGGCATACTGCCGCCGCTGCAGCAGCGGGAACTGATCGAAGTGGCCGCCATTTATTCCAGCGCCGGATTGCCCCCCGTGCATCAGCGCCCCTACCGTTCGCCCCATCATAGTGCTTCCGCCATTTCCCTGGTGGGAGGCGGGAGCAGCCCGCGGCCGGGGGAGATATCCCTGGCGCACCGCGGCGTGCTCTTCCTGGACGAGATGCCGGAATTCCCCCGCCACGCCCTGGAGATACTGCGCGAACCGCTGGAAAGCGGCGAGGTACGCATTTCCCGCGCGCGGGCGCAAGTCACCTTCCCCGCGGACTTCCAACTGGTCGGCGCTATGAATCCCTGTCCCTGCGGCTACCTGGGCGAGCCCCGCTGCCGTTGCACCCCGGACCAGATAGACCGCTACCGCAACAAACTCTCCGGCCCGCTGCTGGACCGCATCGATATGCAGGTGGAGGTGGCGAGCATGAGCGCCGCTCAGTTGCAGGACGCGCCCACGGGGGAATCCTCAGCGGAAGTGCGCGAAAGGGTACTGCTGGCAAGGGATCGGCAGTTGCGAAGGCAGGGAGAGATCAACGCGCAGCTGGCCGGCGCGGAACTGGACCGTTTCTGCGCACTCGGCAAAAACGAACAGGCTTTATTACGGCACTCGGTGGAGCAGCTCGGGCTTTCCGCACGCAGTTATCACCGCGTGTTAAAAGTCGCCCGCACCCTGGCCGACCTGGCCGGCGAGGAAAATATCGGCGCGGGCCAGATCGCCGAGGCACTGGCGTATCGCAATCTGGACCGGCGGCAGATGCCGGCAAATGTGTAGGTGCGCCCTGCGCACAGCCGACCGCCGACACAACAAATTCAACCCGCCCACATTTCCGCGTTCGCGCCATTTCAGTGCACCCGCCGTAAATATTTTGCCGAACCTGCGTCGTGAACTGCAGCAGTTCACACTTTGCCAACAACTCTCTTTTGGCACGACTGTAATAACTATATTCTGATAAAACGATGTAAACGATTACAAAACTTCGTCGGCAACAGGACACTAGGGGGGAAGTATGAGTATCGGCAGAGTTCGTTGCCTGGTACCGGTTTTGTCGTTGGCGCTCAGCGCCTGTGGGGGGAGCAGTGACTCCGAACAAAGTTTCAATCTCGAGGCAGCCAACAACCAGCCGCCGTCCATTACCCTCAATGGCGGCACCAGGGAACAGATAACTGTCGGCTCCACCTATACCGACCCGGGCGCGAGCGCCTCGGATGCCGAAGACGGCGACCTCAGCGGCAGCATCCAGATGCAGTCGACCCTGGATACCGGCACCGCGGGTACCTACACCATCACCTATACCGTCACAGATTCCGCCGGTGCCAGCGTTTCGGTGGTACGCACCGTGGAAGCGGTGGCCACCGCAGAGCCGCAAAACTCGGAACCACAAATCCTGCTGAACGGCAGCGCCCAGGTCCAGGTTCCCCAGGGGGGGGCCTATGAGGAAGCCGGAGCCAGCGCCACCGATACCGAAGACGGCGACCTGACCGAGCTTATCGAAATCTCCTCCACCGTCGACATCAACAGCATCGGCAGCTATGAAGTGACCTACTCGGTAACGGATGCGCATGGGGCCTCCGCCACAGTGACCCGAACCGTTGAAGTCGTCCAACAGGTGCGGACTTTCGTGCACCCGGGCCTTCTGCACTCGGAAGCCGACTTCGAGCGGATAAGAAACAAAATCGCGGAAGAGGATGAAACCTGGGTTAATGCCTGGAACACCCTGGCGGGCGACTCCGCCTCGGACCTCAGAAACCCCAATCCCTTGACCGAATTGCGACGCGGGGGCGACGGACAGAATTTCGGCCGCCTGATCAATGAACTCCGCTTCGCCTATGCCTACGCCTTGTACTGGAAGATATCCGGCGATCCGGCCTACGGCGATACAGCCGTGAACTTCCTCAACGCCTGGTCCTCGACCCTGCAGAAAATCTCCGGTAACGCCGACCGCTATCTGGCCTCGGGCCTCTACGGCTACCAGTGGGCCAACGTGGCCGAAATCATGCGCACCTATGACGGCTGGGAAGAGGAGGGCAGAGAGCAAGTCAAGAGTATGCTTCTCGACATTTTCCTGCCGATGAACCAGCGTTTTCTCACGGAGCACAACGACGCCTGTATCTCCAACTACTGGGCCAACTGGGACCTCGCCAACCTGGCCAGTATGATGGCTATCGGCGTTTTTACCGACCGCCCGGATATCTACGAAAACGCGCTCAACTACCTCTATCACGGCCGCGGCAGCGGTGCGCTGGACAACCTAATGTACTTCCGCCACCCCGGCAATATGGGTCAGTACCAGGAGAGTGGGCGCGACCAGGGGCATACGACGCTGGGTGTTGCCCTCTACGGCACCATCGCCAAGATGGCTTGGAACCAGGGCGACGACCTGTTCGCCTACAACAATCATGCGCTGCTGGCGACCTCCGAATATATCGCCCGCTACAACCTGTTCGAGGAGGTGCCCTTTACCTTCTATGGTCCCAACTGCGGAAGCTCCCGCTATGGCCAGAGCGTGGTTTCCGAAAAAGCGCGGGGAAGCATCCGGCCAGCCTGGGAACTTATCTACAACCACTACCAGAACAAGCTCGGCATCGCCGCCCCCTGGACGGAAAGAATGCTGGAGCAAAAGACCCGCTTCGAGAGATACGATAATGGTGGCGACGGCATGGGCTGGGGCTCGCTGACGGAGATTCTCGACCCGATCGATCCCGGCGGCGCGCCGCGGGGATTGTATGCCGAACTGCGCGGCGAGTCGGTGGTGTTGAGCTGGTGGGGAGCGGCCGGCGCCGACAACTACCTGCTGCAGCGTGCGGACAGCGCGGGGGCCACCTATACCACCATCGCCACCGTTGGTGCGAGCGAAGTACTCACCTATACCGATACGGACGTGCTGCGCGAACAAGGCTACCGCTACCGGGTGCTGGCCGTATCTGAAGTGGGGGAAAGCGCTCCGTCGAATGTGATCGAGGTGCACGTCGGCCCGAAATTGCTGGTTCATTACACCTTCGATGAGGTCGGAGCCGAGCAGGTCACCAGTGCCGCCGGTGAAGCCAATACCGCCACACTGCATGGCAACCCCGAATCAACACCCGGGAAAGTCGGCAATGCGATTGCATTCGACGGTGTCGATGACTACGTAAGCCTCCCCGAAGGCATTGCCTCAAAACTGGCGGATTTCAGTATCGCCAGTTGGATTTATCGGGATGAGGATACCAACCTGACACGCCTGTTCGATTTCGGTGACGACGACCAGCGCTACATGTTCTTTGCGCCGCGCGAGGGTGGCCAGAGCTGCTTTAGGATCACCAAGGTCAGTTATCACGGTGACCGATCCATCTGCGCCAACACCGTACCCGCGGGCCAGTGGGTTCATGTGACTCTTACCCTGGAAGACAACACCGGCATCCTCTATATCAACGGTGAGGAAGCGGCCCGCAACGAAGGCATAGACCTGACGCCGATGCAGATTGGAGCCTCCACCAAGCAAAACTGGCTCGGGCGTTCGCAGTACTCGGGCGATCCCCTGCTGGCGGGCAGAATCGACGAATTCCGCATCTACAGCGGTGCGTTGAGTGCGGAAGAGGTCGCCGCACTGGCGGCTGAATGAGATCTGACGTCAACGGCACTAAGTTAAGGAGTTCTGCAGCCAGTTTGTAGGAACCTGTGCTGTGGGAGCCTGCTGTGCAGGCGATTGAGGCGGTGCTATCGGCAGTGTCCGTTTCGCCAGCAGGGCTGGCTCCCACAGGGTGGCTACCCTTAACTTAGTGCAATTCAGGTCTGAGATTACAGGTTTCGTCGGTTGCCAATGACGTAGAGGTACCGCTAAAAATCCGCTTCGTAGGGTGCACCGTGCGCACCGACACTGCCAAAGCCTGCACCAAGGCAGGTTGGTGCGCACGGCGCACCCTACTGGTAAATTCAAGCCCGCCGCGTAACTGCTCACCCCTGTAGGAGCGGGCCATGCCCGCGAACAGGGCCCGATCGCGGGCATGGCCCGCTCCTACAAGTCGGCTCCCTTAAGCCAATGCAGATCTCTTATGAGTGATTAGTTACGATTTAGTTTTGTAGGATGGGCAAAACGTAGCGTGCCCATCCTACAAAATCGTGTCGCCGGTAAATTCAACCCGCCGCTTTTTCGCGCTCCGCCTCCAGTTGCTCCTCGAGTTTCACCTCTGCCGTGTCCGCGTAAGCCCGGCAGCTGATCGGCGTACCCTGTACCGCTTCGGTTTTGTATTCCCAGCCGCTGGCGCCGGGGTGCGGGGTCAGCAGCAGATCGCAGGGCAGCTCGCGCACCTTGGCAAAGGTGGAGCGGTAATCGTCAACGATGTGCGGATAGCGGGGATTGTCCAGCAAACGGTAGCCCGGCGCGCTGAGGCTGTCGACATAGGCGATATCCACCGCCTTGCCGCCGCGACGGTCGCTCCAGGTCCAGGCCATGCTGCCGGGAGTGTGGCCGGGGATAAAATTCACATTCAGGCGCAGGTCGCCGAGGACCACCTCTTCGCCGTCGTGCAGCAGACGACCGACCTGCAAAGGCGGAAACAGCAGGCCGTCGCCAAAATGAATATCGTCGGAACCGCCGCGCGCCAGCAGTTGGGCCGACTCCGCATTGCTCACCACCCGCGCGCCGGTGGCGCGCTGGATCGCCGCCAACGGACCCACGTGATCGGCGTGCGCGTGGCTGTGCAGGATCAGTTTCAGGTCCTCGGGCTCCACTCCCAGCGCGCGTATATTGGCGAGCAGATGGTCGGCGGCCTGGGGCATGCCGCCGTCGATCAAAATGGCCCCCTCGCTTCCCTTCAACAGAATCGCGCTCAGCCCGGCTGTGCCAATCTGCCAGGTGTGCTCGGCAATGCGTAGCGGCTCCACCGGCTGGCGCCATTCGGCGGGCACTTCGTAGGCCTGTAGTTGTGGCAGCGGAGCGAAGTTCTCTGCCTGGGCACTACAAGCCAACGTCGAAATAATCGCGGCTGCGATCCCGGTTTTCACTTCCATTCTTATACTCCCGTGTTGGTTTCAGGGCAGTTTGTTTCACCGCCGCTCAGTGCGGAGTCGATCCACTCCGATATTTTTGCAAAGACCTCTTTGCGGTGATTGTTTCCATCGCTATCCGTCATAAAGTGATCGTAATCGGGAAACTCCCAATAGGTCAGCTCGCAGCGATTGGCAATCTTGTAGGCGTCCCGCGCGGCACGCGCCGATTGCACCGAATCTCTCTCTCCGTTCACCAGAAGTACCGGGACTTCAGTTTTCAGCAAGTGGTTTACCAGCACGTCATCCACAATATCGGCCCACCAGCGGTAGGAGTTGCCGCCCCATACCTCGCTGCTCTCGGGATTTTCGCGCGCCTCGGCGAATTTTGCTTCCGCCTCTCTGGCTGCGGGGGGTGGTATCACCCGTGGGAGGGATTCGGCCAGGGACTCGCCCAGACCGGAGGAGAAGACCACCGCCGCGTCCGGCTGCAGCCTGGGCGCCAGTCGCGCGACAACGGCGCCGCCCTCGGAGCCACCGAATAGCACCAGCTGGCCATTCCACCAGTCTGCTTCTTTCAGTTCACCGACCACCTGAACCACGTCGTCGGCGCGCTGACTCACCGTGTGGCGGGCAAAGTATTCCTCCGGACAGTCGCTCATCGGGCTTTCCGGTTTGTCGGTGTGAGTTACGCCGTATTTTTCCACCAGCAGGATTGAGAAGTCCGGGGCGATGGATCTACCCTGGGCGACGGTTGGATTCTGGATTGCCGGCAGGCAGCCGGAACCCTGGGCGATCAGCAGCAGTCCTCGCGGTTCGCTGCCCGATGGATGTTCAATGGACCAGTAAATTGTGGAGCCATCCGGGCGTTTACTGATTTTTCTGGCCGCCTCCGCAGCGGCCGGGGTTGCCGCCAGCCCCAGCAGCAATGCTACGGCCGTGCACAGCACCCTGATGTTTTTCCAATGGTTCACCCGACACCTCCCTTTGTGAATGGATTAAACCTCAGGCGGTTCCCCTCCACTGTTTTGCCCTCAGCCGGTAGAGGCAGTGGCGCCGCAGCGGGCTGCCGGCCGGGACTCGCGGATGCTCGAATACTTGCGAATCTTCACACATACCCAAGCGCTGCATTACCCGCTGCGAGCGAATATTCTGCAACGCGGTGAATGAGACCACTTCCCGCAGCCGCAGTTCTTCGAATGCAACGCAAAGCGCCGCATTCGCCGCCTCACTGGCGTAGCCGCGCCCCCAGTAGGAGGGCGCCAGGCGCCAGCCGATTTCCACACAGGGAGAGAACGGCAACTCGGGAGGCGCGTGTTGCAGGCCGACGAAGCCGATAAATTTTCCGTCCTCCCGGCGCTCGACCGCCCAGAAACCCCAGCCGTGTTCGGCGATATGCGCGCTCAGGCGATCCACCGCCGCATCGCTTGCGGCCCGATCCAGGATTGCGGGAAAGTATTCCATTACCTGCGGGTTCGCGTTCAAATCGGCGAAGGGCGTGCGGTCCTCGTCGCGCCACTGGCGCAACTGCAGGCGCTCGGTTTGTGGTTCAATCAATTTATTCATACTGCCCGACGTAGGGTGCGCCGCGCGCACCCTACGCTATAAATTTTTCCGAGGGCGCAATCATATAGTTGCAGCCTGAGAGCCAGCCGTGCGGCTCGGGATATTCTGCCTTTCGGAAGCCGAGTTTTTCATACAGCCTTTGCGCCGGAATATTGTCCTTCAGTACAAACAGCGAACACTCCCTCGCGTCCAGCTGACCACAGCCCTGTTGTACCAGCTTCGTTACCAACGCTTTTCCCAGACCGGCGCCGCGGTGTTGCGGAGAGACGATCAGCCTGCCCAGGTGGCAGCGGCCCAGGCGGTCGTAGTACTGGCCGAAGCCGAGCAGCTCGCGCTCCGCATTTACCAACGCATGGCTGGGCAGATCCCGCCAGCGGCAGTCCTCGAAAAAGGTCTGCTCGGTAAACGGGTAGCGAAACTGCGGCCCGCCCCACTGCAGGCACTGGCGGTGGTCCGGCAGCCAGGTCATCAGGATTTTCAGTTGGCTGTCCGTCGCGGGTTCGAGTCGAAGATTCACCGATAATTCCTCAGGGTTTCCTGCGGGCCGCCGCCAGCCATTTATCGAGTTGATCGGCAAACGCCTTGCGGTCGCTCTGGCTGAGTGCCGAGGGTCCACCGGTGTGCACGCCGCTGGCGCGCATGGTGTCCATAAAGTCGCGCATATTCAGCAGCGCGCGGATATTGGCCTTTGAGTAGCGTTCGCCGCGGGGGTTCAGCGCATCGCCGCCCTTGTCGATCACCTCCGCCGCCAGCGGGATATCGCTGGTGATCACCAGGTCGCCGGCCTCGCAGCGTTTCACGATTTCGTTGTCGGCCACGTCGAAGCCCGAGCTCACCTGTAGCGATTTGACAAAGCGCGACGGCGGTACGCGCACCGGTTGATTGGCCACCAGCGTCATTTCCGTCTGTGTGCGCTCAGCGGCGCGGAACAGGATTTCCTTGATCACCACCGGGCAGGCGTCGGCATCGACCCAGATTTTCGCCATCAGTTTTCTACCTCTCGATGCGGTTCTCTTCATTGCGATCCGGCGGCGCGCCCTCATCGCATTTCTTGCAATTCAATAAATAGCCGAGCATGGCGTTGCGCCCGGTCTCGCTGGTGACCCAGGGCCGGTTGGTCCAGGGCGGGTTGTGGCGCACGTGCTGGTCGTGCCCGCAGGCCAGCTCCGCCACCCAGTGTTTTTCCTCGTCGCGGTGGTAGCCGGTGATGGGTTGTTGCATGGGGGTTGGCCCGGCCGGTTACTTTGGAGCAGTTATAGCCAATTGGGGCGGGGATGTATATGTGGAGCTGGTTCCGACGCGCAGGAACGCCCCTTTTGTAGGAGATGTAATAAAGCGGCGGGCCAAGATCTAGCTCAGTAGAAGCGGCCCA
>NZ_JBOFOC010000141.1:0-33311 GCF_051659245.1 Microbulbifer sp. | reverse complement strand
AGGGTATTTTTTTCCGGGAATCTGTAGGAGCGGGCCATGCCCGCGATCGGGTTCTCAGTTGGCAGGAAGTCTGATCGCGGCCATGGGCGGATGGCCGCCCCGCCGCTCCTACAGGGCGAGTGCGCGCCGGTGAGTTCCGGGCGGGCCTGCGGCCCGCAAGCGGAGCTGGAGCTCCGCGTCCGCGAATCTACTCCGCGTAGCAGTCCCGGGTCATGTTCTCCACCCGGTCCGGGTGCACTATCACATTGTCCTCGATACGCACACCGCCGTAGGGGCGGAAGGCGTCCACCTTATCCCAGTTCACCTCTTTCGCCAGGGGAGAGTCTTTCAGCTCCGCCAGCAGGCTGTCGATAAAGTAGAGCCCCGGCTCAATGGTGAACACCTGACCCGCCTCGATGGTGCGGGTGGTGCGCAGGAAGGGGTATTCCGCCGGCGGCGGGGTGGTACCGCCCTCCGGTGCCGTTTGGTGGCCGCCCACATCGTGCACCTGCAGGCCGAGGAAGTGGCCCAGGCCGTGGGGTAGGAAGGTCCGGCTGAGGCCGGATTCCACCGCGCTCTCCGGCGATGTCGCGATCACGCCGAACCGCTGCAGGATCTCCGCCACCCTGAGATGGCAGTCCCGGTGCAGGTCCGGGTAGGCCAGGCCCACCTGCAGCTGTGCCACCAGGCCCTGCTGGATCTCGTCCATCGCCCGGACCAGCGCCGCGTAGTCTCCGTCGCGGTAGGCGTAGCTTCGGGTGATATCGGAGGCGTAGCCGTGGCAGTCGGCACCGGCGTCGATCAGGAAACTTTTCAGCTCCGTTGCCGGCAGCCGCTCGCTGGAAAGGTGGGTGTAGTGCAAGATGGCCGCGTGGCTGTTGAGCGCGACGATATTGCCGTAGGGCATACGGTTCTCGCCCTGGCCGGCAGCGCCCAGGTAGGCCATGTTGATCTCGAACTCGCTGGCGCCGTTGCGGAAGGCATCCTCCGCGGCCCGGTGGGCCCCCACTGCGATGCGGTTGGCCTCCCGCAGGCAGGCCATTTCGTAGGGGGTCTTGTAGGCCCGCGCCCAGTGCAGGCGCGCGATCAGGGCTTCCGGGTTGGGGGTCCCGATGGGCCAGCCGTCGAGGCCCTGTGCCTCGCCGATAAAGGCCGTCTTTTCAAGGGAAGAGTCGCCGCCGAGGAACGCCTTTGCGTCCGCCGGTTTGCCCAGCAGCTCGATATCGTAGTGATCGCTCCAGAAGGTGTCCGGCGCCGGCGGCACATAGTGCCAGAAGTCCACCGGGCGGTAGAACAGCAGTCTGGGCTTCTGCCCGCGGCGGTAGATGACCCAGCTGTGGGGGTTGTCGGTGACCGGCACCAGGGCCTTGAACTGCGGGTTGGCTTTGAACGGATAGTGGTTGTCGTCCAGGAACTGTACTTTGGGCGCGCCGCTGAAGACGTTCAGGGTGTCGTAGCCGCACTCTTCCAGGATGGCGTCGTAGCGGTTGCGCAGGGTGGCGATATGCCCGGCGTAGAGGTTCTTGTCCATAACGGCCCCTTAGTGTGTGAATCGATTATCCGCCATAGTGTATAGTCTGGGCACCGAACGTTTGGCCTGAATTTTGACCATGGAAAAGAAGATACTGCTGACCGACTGCCCCGACGCCAAGGGCCTGATCGCCAAGATCACCAATATTTGCTACAAGCACCAGCTCAATATCACCAAGAACGACGAGTTCGTCGATCGGCAGCAGGGGCGCTTCTTCATGCGCACGGCGCTGGAGGGCAACTTCAACGATACCACCCTGCTGGAGGACCTGGACATGGCCCTGCCGGAGGGCGCGGAGCGGCGCCTGGTGGCCAGCGGGCGCAAGCGCCTGGTGCTGATGGTCACCCGCGAGCCCCACTGCCTGGGCGACATCCTGATGAAGTGCTACGCCGGGGCCCTGGATGTGGAGATCGCCGCGGTGATCGGCAACCACCCGGACCTGGGCGAGCTGGTGGAGAAGTTCGATATCCCCTTCCACTGCCTGCCCGCGGACGACCTGGAACGGGAGCAGCACGAGGAGCGGGTCGCGGCGCTGGTGGACGGCTACCAGCCGGATTACCTGGTGTTGGCCAAATATATGCGGGTGCTCACCCCGGGTTTCGTGAGCCGCTACCGGGGGCGGATCATCAATATTCACCACTCCTTTTTACCGGCATTCATTGGTGCCAGGCCCTATCAGCAGGCGTTTGCCCGCGGGGTGAAGATGATCGGCGCCACTGCCCATTTCGTCACCGACGACCTGGACGAGGGGCCGATTATCGAGCAGGACATCATCCATGTGGACCACGCCTATTCCGCCGACGCCATGGCGACTGCCGGGCGCGACGTGGAGAAACTGGTACTGAGCCGTGCGTTGCAACTGGTTTTGGAGGAGCGGGTGTTTATTCACGGCAACAAGACCGTGGTATTCAAGTAGCCCTTCTGTCTGTCTGTCGGGTCGGGCAATGCAAAAATCTGTGCGCTGTAGGCCCGGCAAGGATAAGAGGAGCAGAGTATGGGTCAGTACCCGGCTCTGAATTTCATCACGCAGGCTCCTACAGCGCAATCCGAACGGAATTGCCTGGATCGATATATCCGGGTATCTGGAGTTTCACCCCTGAAAGAAAGTTTCATGCGGCGCTGGGAGAATAGCGCGAAGCGAGGAGGTCTTAATGAAAAAAGCAATAGTAAGTAGTTTTATTCGAGCCTTTGCGCTTTGGCGGTTTGTGGCTTTTCCCCTGCCGCTGTTTGTCCTCGCTTGTGCCAGTGAACAACCGCTGCCGATCCCGGGGCTGAAGGAATCCTTTCACACCGAGATCGCCGCCAATGGTGCCAAGCGTTTCACCTATTCCCTGGAGATACTGCGCGCGGGCGTACCGCGCCCGTTTACCGAAAGCGGTGTCGGCGGCAGCCGGATGGGCCGCAATATGGCGCACAACGGCGGCCGGGTGCGCAGCGAGTTGCAGTTTGATCGGGCCATGGAACAGAAACTGACTGAAACCGGATTTTGCCGTCAGGGTTATTTCGAACTGGAACGCAGCGTCTACGCGGCTGGCGGCGAAGTGCGCGGTGAGTGCCGGGAGGGTGCTGAGCGCTAGCGGACTTCGGGCTGTTGCAGGTGTTTTGCAACAGCCCGCCTCCTGATGTGAGGCGATATTTCACTAAAAGACTATAGGGGTACCTCTAAAAATTGATGCCGTAGGGTGCGCCGTGCGCACCGAAAATGGCTGGAGGTTGCGGCGATGCGCGGCTGGTGCGCGCGGCGCACCCTAGGTCCAAAAGTAGGTTCACGATATTCTCTCCTGACAATTTCTTTCTCCCTCCATTACGTCCCCTGTGATTGACTATACGGATATTGTTCTTGACGAAGAGTTTGGCGCCAATAACTTGTTAGGTGGGAAAATGGTGCTATGCATAAAGAACTAAAAAAGCGTCTTCGAGGCAGCAGTCGATAGCAAAACCAAATATCCGCTCAGGCCGATAAATATAAGGTAAACAATGGAAGTCGAATTTACCGTGTTGTCCGATTGTCGCGAGGGTTTACTGCGCGAGTTGGGGAACCTGATCATCCAGAGCGGCTTTTCCCTGCTGCGACAGAGAATATCCATCCTCGATGGCGGTGTGGAACTCTGGCTGCGGGTCACTGGCAGGGAGGAACGCCTGCTGGATCTGGAGGAGCGGCTGGGTTCCCATCCCATGGTGCTCAGCTTCGAGTCTGAGCACCAGGTGGCCTCCAATTCCCCTTCCTCCACCCCGGCGCTGATACCCCCGCGGCGTATCCCCCATCCGGTGGGCCGCAGCCTGAAGGAGGGGGTATGCAGCGCTCCGGCGGTGGGCCAGGTGGAGGCGGAGCTGCCCGCGCTGGCGAAGGAGTACCCGAGAATCTTTCCCCGCCTGCTGAGTATGCGCAACAAGCTTCCGGATGGGCAGAAAGGTGCGAGTATGGAATTTGCGGGCCGCCGGTTGGGGGGCTGGGTGTGCAAGCGGGACTACGCTCTGGGTGGTCGCCTGGACCTCGGCAGCGCACTTAAGCAGATCGCCCTCCCGGCCCTGCGCAAATTGCTTCCCGCCGACCTGAAGGGTCACTCACTGCGCATTAAAAACAACCCCTTGTGTATGCCCGGCAGCCGCTGTCGCAACGGGGATTTTTTCTGCGGTTTTCTGCAGGGGATTTTGCAGGAATCGGGTGTGGAGGGGCAGGTCACTGTGCGGGAGGTCTGCTGCCGCAGCGACGGTGCGGAGGATTGTATTTTTGAGGTGGTGAGTTGATTGCTGGTGGTTCGCGGATAGAAAAAGACGGGTGTGTAGTGCGCACCATTTTCTGTTGTAGGAGCGGTCCGGCCGGGAGCGGCCGCTGGCCGCGATCGGAGGTTGATCGCGCCAGCGGCCGTTCCTACGGCACAATCCGGCGAGTCCCGAGTCCCGAGTCACCCTGCGGGCCTGCGCCCCGCGTGCCGAGCTGGAGCTCGGCGGTCCCAGGGTGCCCCCCGGCTTAATCCGTGTAGGCTTCTATCGGCGGGCAGGAGCACACGAGGTTGCGGTCGCCATACACGTTATCGACACGGTTGGATGCGGGCCAAACCTTGTGTTCCTTCAGCCAGGCCGCCGGGCGTCCGGCCACGTCGCGGGAGTAGCTGTGGGGCCACTGGTCCGCCATCACGTCTTCCAGGGTGTGCGGCGCATTGCGCAGCGGGTTGTCCTCGGCGCTGTACTTGCCATTCGCCACGTCCTCGACTTCCTGGCGGATGATTGCCATGGCCTCGACGAAACGGTCCAGTTCCTCCTTGGACTCACTTTCGGTGGGCTCGATCATCAGGGTGCCCGCTACCGGAAAGGACATGGTGGGCGCGTGGAAGCCGAAGTCCATCAGGCGTTTGGCAATGTCCTCTTCAGAAATACCGCTGGCTTCCTTGAGTGGGCGGAGGTCCACCAGGCACTCGTGGGCGACAAAGCCGTTGCTGCCGGTATACAGCAGTGAATAATCCTGGCTCAGGCACTTGGCCACATAGTTGGCGTTCAGGATCGCTATCTCGGTGGCCCGTTTCATCCCCTGTCTGCCCATCATGCGGATGTACATCCAACTGATCGGCAGAATACTGGCGGAACCCCAGGGGGCCGCGGAAATGGTGCCATTGGCGGTGTCGGTTTCCGGCACTTCGGTTACCGGGTGGCCGGCCAGGTAGGGCTTCAGATGCTCGCCCACCGCGATGGGGCCCATGCCCGGGCCGCCGCCGCCGTGGGGAATGCAGAAAGTCTTGTGCAGGTTCAGGTGTGATACGTCGCCGCCGAACTGGCCCGGTGCGGCTACACCGATCAGCGCGTTCATGTTGGCACCATCGATATATACCTGGCCGCCGGCGCTGTGGACCATATCGCAGATCTCGCGAATACCTTCCTCGAACACCCCGTGGGTGGACGGGTAGGTGACCATCAACGCGGCGATGCGGTCGCCGTGCTCTTCGATCTTTGCCTTCAGGTCGCTGATGTCGACGTTGCCCTTGCTATCGCAGGCGACGACCACCACCTTCATGCTCACCATCATCGCCGAGGCCGGATTGGTGCCGTGGGCGGAGGCGGGAATCAGGCAGATATCGCGCTGGGTTTCTCCTTTCGCCTCGAAGTATTTCTTGATTGCCACAAGCCCGGCGAATTCGCCCTGGGAGCCGGCATTGGGCTGCAGGCTGACCGCGTCGTAGCCGGTGCAGGCGGCCAGCATCTGCTGCAGTTGCCGGAACATTGACCTGTAACCCTGGGCTTGGTCGGCGGGGGCGAAGGGGTGCAGCCTGCCGAATTCCGGCCAGGTTACCGGGATCATTTCCGCGGTGGCGTTCAGCTTCATGGTGCAGGAGCCGAGCGGAATCATGGAGTGGTTCAGCGCAATGTCCCTGGACTCCAGGGACTTGAGGTAGCGCAGCATCCCGGTTTCCGAGTGGTAGCTGTTGAACACCGGGTGGGTCAGGAATTCGCTGTCGCGGACCAGCGCGCCCGGCAGGCCCTTGGGACCCTTGGC
Source organism: Microbulbifer sp. (assembly GCF_051659245.1). NCBI lineage: Bacteria > Pseudomonadati > Pseudomonadota > Gammaproteobacteria > Cellvibrionales > Microbulbiferaceae > Microbulbifer > Microbulbifer sp. The sequence continues at coordinate 27,312 of NZ_JBOFOC010000141.1, read as the reverse complement.
GGCGATCTCCCTGTCCAGTGCATGCAGGTCCAGGCCGTGCGCGGAGCCATAAAAAGCGTCGAGGATATCCGAGACGTCCCCCAGGGAGGCGGTTTCGTGCAGGCTGATCCCGAGGGCATCGTCTCCCACTTTGCGCAGGTTGATCTCTGCGTCCAGTGCGCGCTGATAGATTTCGCCCTGTTTGCCGCCGGTGGCGACGGTGAGGGTGTCGAACCAGCTGTCGTGAGTCAGGCCGAAGCCCTTCTTCTCCAGGCCGGTGGCGAGGATGTCGGCCAGGCGCTGGATGCGCATGGCGATGGTTTTCAGGCCCTCGGGGCCGTGGTAGACGGCGTAGAAAGCGCTCATCACCGCCAGCAGAACCTGTGAGGTACAGATGTTGGAATTGGCCTTCTCGCGGCGGATATGCTGCTCGCGGGTCTGCATGGCCATGCGCAGGGCACGTTTGCCTTTGCTGTCCACGGAGACGCCGATGATGCGGCCGGGGGCGGAGCGCTTGTAGGCTTCGCGGAAGGCGAAGAAGCCAGCGTGGGGGCCGCCGTAGCCCATGGGGATGCCGAAGCGCTGGTTGCTGCCGACCACCACATCCGCACCCATCCCGCCGGGCGCCTTCAGCGCCACCAGACTCATCAGGTCCGCGGCCACGGTCACCAGGCCGCCGGCCTCGTGCACTCTGGTGATGATATCGGTCAGGTCGCGCACTGCGCCGGTTGAACCGGGGTACTGCAGCAGGGCGCCGAACAGTTCGGTAGGCAGGTCTTTTTCTGCGTCGCCGACCAGTATTTCAAAGCCGAAGTGCTCGGCGCGGGTCTTGACCACGGCGATGGTCTGTGGATGGCAGTCGGCGTCTACAAAGAATACGTTGGACTTGTTGCGCTTCACCTGGCGCTTGCACATGGCCATGGCTTCCGCGGCCGCGGTGCCTTCGTCGAGCATGGAGGCGTTGGCCAACTCCATGCCGGTGAGGTCCATGATCATCTGCTGGAAATTCAGCAGGCCTTCCAGGCGGCCCTGGGCGATTTCCGGCTGGTAGGGGGTGTAGGCGGTGTACCAGCCGGGGTTTTCCAGCACATTGCGCAGGATCACATTGGGAGTGACGGTATCGTGGTAGCCCATACCGATAAAGGTGCGGTAGATCCTGTTGCGCCGGGCCAGGGACTTCAGTTCCGCCAGCGCCTCTTCCTCGCCCGCTGCATCCGCCAGGTCCAGCTCGCCGGTTTTGCGGATCGACGCCGGTACCGTTTTCTCGACCAACTCCTCCAGGCTGGAGACGCCGAGGGTTTCCAGCATTTCGCGGACCTGCGCCTGGTCTGGGCCGATATGTCGGCGGATAAAGGCGTCGTGCTGTTCCAACAGCTGGAGGGATGGTTGGGTCATAGCTGGAAACCGGAGGCTAGTAGTGAGAAAGGCGCGCATCTTAGCAATCGCAAGCATTGTCGGCAATCAATGTGCAGGTTGCGATTAACGTGCTATTTTGTGCCATAAATTGTGAGGTAAATCCTGTTACGGGACGTTTGACGCTATTTTATCCTAACCGGCTGAGCGGTCCTGAGTGGCCTTACCGGACTTCTATCATTCATTCTCGGGAAACTGCCCGATTGGAGTTAGCGGTAGGTGATAGATAAAGGGATACCGGCCGGAGCCGGCCCGCCCATACAATAAGACCTGACCGGGACTCCGAGGGGCGCGCACCCGCGATGTCACCGCGGCTCTGCGCTACGACCGCGATAACCACTGGATGGATGGCGGTGGAGTAACCTGTTGGACGGCACCGCCTGGTTGTCGCCGGCGGACAACCGGGAAGCCGGTGAACAGGAGACGCGGTGGAGAATGCTGGCGGCGGTGGTAAGTTTACCGGCTTTGATGCCGGGCCTGGGTCGGCAATGGATATCAGTAAATCTGGAGTTGCAAAGGAAACATGCGATTACACAGTCTGCGGATAAAGGCCAGTATTTTTTCACTGCTGCTGGTGGTGGCCATGTGTTGGTTTTTTATTCTGCTGGGCAACAGCAGCCTGCATTCCCTGCTGGAAAAAAACCGCAACAACCGCTACCTCAGTTACCAGTACCAGATTTCCGGACTGCTCAACCATTCCCGCGAGGACCTGATCCAGCTCGCGGACCTGATTGTCCTGTGGCGGGGCGGCACTTCTGCCAGCCCGGAAATTTTGCGAAAACTTTTCGACCGCCAGTGGGAATACCTGCAGATCAGTTGGGGGCTGGAATCCCTCAAGTTGTATACCGACGACGAACTCCCGCCAATTACCTGGGGCAAATCCACCCGGCGTCTGACCGCGGCACAGATTCGCGAGGTAATCATCAGCGGCCAGCCACTGGAGAGCGTGCGCTGCATCAGTACCTGCTTGCAGAGCCTGGCGGTGCCGGTGATCGCCGGAGACAGCACCGACTACGTGCTGCAGGTGGACCGGTCCCTGGTCGGCGAACTGCTCTCGTTTCGGGAAATCACCGGTTCGGATATCGGCATCCTCTCAGCCGAGCACGGTGCTTCCGCCTTCCACACCAGCGATTACCTGGATGCCTGGGACCGGGAGGTGATCGCACTCACCTCCAGGGAAACGCTGATGCCGCTGCTGCGCCAAGTGGCTGCGGAGGAAGCGGAAATGCCGGGTATGAATTTTTCCGGAACCTATTTGTTCGAGAACAAGAGTTTTGATGTAAAAACCATTCCGGTGACCAGCGGCGACGAGAAGGGCGCGCACTTCGTAATTATCGATGACGTCTCCGACCAGGTCAGCCATATCGAGGATTCGCTGAAACTGCTGGTGCTGTTTTCGGTACTGGGTGCCTTTATTTTTATCAGTGCGGTCATCAGCATGTTGTGGCGCCCGATCTTCCGTCTGCGTCGGCTGGCGGAGGCACTGCCCCTGCTGAGCGATGGCAAGTTCGATGCGGCGCGCGACCTGATCCGGCCGGTGTCCAAGCGCCTTTCCCACTACGACGAACTCGATGTGCTCGACGCCACCGGCCTGGCGGTGTGCGATCAATTGGAGGTGATGAGGGAGATAGTGTCACAGAACACCGCGGAACTGGAGCGCATCGCCATGTACGACACCCTCACCGGCCTCGCCAACCGGCACAACATTGCCGAGGAACTGAAAAAATACCTGCACGATGGCGAGTTCGGCGAAGGAACCGGCTATTTGTTTTTCGTTGACCTGGATGACTTCAAGCAGGTGAACGACTCCCTCGGGCATCAGGGCGGCGATGATCTGTTGCGGGTGATTGCGCAGCGTCTGGTCAGCGTGATGCGCTTTGGCGATATCGTCGCGCGACTTGGGGGGGACGAATTCTGCGTATTCGTGCGCTCCCTGAGCGATGCGGGAAGTTATCGCACACTGGCGGAAAAAATGCTGAGCATCGCCGGGGAGCCGGTAAAAATCGGCGATGAAATAGTGGCAGTCACCTTGAGTATCGGCGTGGTGGCCATACCCCGGCACGGCAGTACCCTGGAGGCAATTTTGCAAAAAGCGGATATCGCGATGTATCACGCCAAATACCGGGGCAAGAACAATTACCAGCTCTACTCCGACGACCTGGCGGGTGTGGAGCAGCTGTCGAACAGCGCTGAAGAAACAGGCGCGCCGGAGGAGGTGGCAAATGCGGACCAGCACGGCTGACGCTTGGCTGGCGGATCTCCCGGGGTCAAGGTGAGAGTGTTGATGATCTGGACGCTAACCATGAACCCGGCACTGGACGTGGCGTTCACCGTGCCGGAACTCAAAATCCACAGCAAACTGCGCTGTAAAAAGGTGCGCACTACCCCCGGTGGCGGAGGAATCAATTGCAGCCGGGCCATTGTAAACCTGGGAGGTGAATCTGCTGCTCTCTTCTGCTCCGGTGGCGATGTGGATGGATCTATCGAGCATCGCCTGAAGGCACTTGGCGTCACGACGGCGCGGGTGAATATCGAGGGCGATACCCGCCTCAGTTTACTCGTGAATCCCGAGGAGGAGGAAGGGGAATATCGGTTTATATTGCCCGGACCGGAGTTGAGCGAAGAAGAGTGGCGCAGTGCCCTCGAAAAGCTCGAGGAGGTTCTGGAAAAAGACACGCTGCTGATGGCCAGCGGTAGTTTGCCCCCGGGGGTTCCGGAGGACTTCTACGCTCGGGTGGCCGCGGTGGCGAATCGCCGGGGTGCGCGGTTGTTTCTCGACGGGCCCTCCGCCGCCGTGCGCAAGGCCCTGGAGGAAGAGCACCTCTTTGCCATCAAACCCAACGCGAAGGAGTGGGGCCGAATCCGCGATTGCGGAACCAGCCGCCGGGAATTGATCGAGGAAGCTGAAACGGCGGTGCGCAAGGAGCGGCGGGTGGAAATCATACTGCTGTCCCTGGGCAGCGAAGGCGCAGTGTGCGTGACCCGGGACGGCAGCGAATATATCGAGTCTCCCCCGGTGGACCTTGTCGATACGACGGGTGCGGGGGACAGCATGTTCGGCGCCTTTGCCCTGGCCATAGACAGGGGAAAACCGCTGAAGGAAGCCGCCCGTTACGCGGTGGCGGCGGGCGCGGCCACCGTGGAAAAGTACGGCAGTGAACTCTGCACACCCGAGGGCGTGGACAAAATGCTCGACAAGATGCGCGGTCAAAACGAATGAGGCGATAGCCGGTGCGTCATACAGGTCCCGCGTCCAGGGCTCCCAACACGTCTGCGGCCGAACAGCTGTCGCGGCTTCTCACTTCCTTTCCACGCAGCCAGGCTATCGCTGAGCTATGTTTACAGGTACCCCGAAATGAAGTTGCGCTTTGGGTAAACACAAGGAGAAATCAAATAATCGGAATCGTTAGCCGCCAGGGATGCGGAAGAAGTTTGTCATGGCGCAGAGGATTTATACCGCCAGCGATCAATTGTTAGTCAGTCACCTGTATACGTTGCTGGAAAAGGCGGGAATTTCCGCCCTCACGCAGAAGTCTGCGATCGATGTACCGCCAGCGGAAAATGGTCCGCTGGCCTGGCATTCGGAACTGTGGATTATGAAAGACTGCGAACTGGCCATTGCGCAACTGTTGCTGGAGCAGGCGCTGGCCAGCGAGCTGACGGACCTTCCGCATAGGGACCTTGCCGGGACTTCTTTTTCCCCACCGGCGGAAATCGCCTGACGGTTTTCCGCCGGTATTTCCCCTCACCGATGTTTCGCCACCCCGCCAAGCCGGCGAAATACTCTTATTCAGAGGTTCTCAGAGCCTGTTCATAATCTTAATGTCTGAGCGTGACGGGATGGGATGGTCCCTTGCTCCAGCCTTGTAGGGTGCGCCGCGGCAGATAACTGCTCCATGCGTTTTCTGCATGACCGCTGGGCGGCACACCGCCATCCATGGCGGCCTCGCACCGTTGATCGGGCGGTGCGCACGGCACATCCCACGGAAGTCCCGAGTCCCGAGTCCCGAAACTTACATCTGCTCCAGCACCTCGATACCCAGCAGGTCCAGCCCGGTGGCGATGGTGCGCGCCACCAGGTCGCACAGCTGCAGGCGGCTCTGCTTCTGCTCCTCCGGCACGCCTTCCCTCAGCACCGGGCAGGCCTCGTAGAAAACCATATAGGTGCTGGCCAGGTCGTACAGATAGGCACAGAGCACGTGCGGGAAGGTGTCTTTGGCGACCTGGTCCAGCACTTCGCCGAACTGGCACAGCCTGATCGCCAGGGCGCGCTCCTCGGCGGTGTCCAGGCGAATTTCACTCTTTAGTTCGCCTGGCTGGATACCGGCGCGGCGGAAGATGCTGCGCACGCGGGTGTAGGCATACTGCAGGTAGGGCGCGGTGTTGCCCTCGAAGCTGAGCATGGCGTCCCAACTGAATACGTAGTCGTTGGTGCGGGTCTTGCTCAGGTCCGCGTACTTCACCGCGCCGATGCCCACCTTGCGCGCGATCTCCGCGCAGGTGTCCGCATCCAGGTCCGGGTTCTTTTCCGCCACCAGTTTTTCCGCGCGCTCCACCGCTTCGTCCAGCAGTGCGGACAGTTTCACCGTGCCGCCGGTACGGGTTTTGAACGGCTTGCCGTCGTCGCCCATCATGGTGCCGAAGGCGCAGTGCTCCAGGGCGACGGACTCCGGCAGGAAGCCGGCTTTGCGCGCGGCGGTAAAGGCCTGTTGCAAGTGCAGCGACTGGCGCGCGTCCACCACATAGAGGATGCGGTCGGCCTTGAGTTTGTTGGCGCGGTAGCGGATCGCCGCCAGGTCGGTGGTGGAATACAGGTAGCCGCCGCCTTTTTTGCGGATGATCATCGGGCTGGGGTTGCCTTCCTTGTCCGCCATCTCCTCCAGGAAGACCACCACGGCGCCCTGGTCCTCCACCGCGATGCCGCGGTCGAGCAGCTCCTGCACCAGCACCGGCAGGTCGTCGTTGTACTGGCTCTCGCCGTAGACATCGCTGCGTTTCAGGGTGACGTTCAGCTTCCCGTAGATCTCCTCGCTGTGGCTGATGGAGATATCGATAAACTGTTGCCACAGTTTCAGGCACTCGGGGTCGCCGCCCTGCAGTTTCACCACATACTCCCGCGCGCGGTCGTCGAAGCCCTCCTCGTCGTCGAAACGCACCTTGGCCTCGCGGTAGAAGACCTCCAGATCCGCCAAGGCCACCTCTGCATCGTTGTTTTCCAGCTTGTCGGACAGGTGCGCCAGCAGCATGCCGAACTGGGTGCCCCAGTCGCCCATATGATTCTGGCGGATCACCTTGTGGCCCTGGAACTCCAGCAGGCGCGCCAGGGCGTCGCCGATAATGGTGGAGCGCAGGTGGCCCACGTGCATTTCCTTGGCCAGGTTGGGGTGTGAGTAATCGATCACCACCGTCTGCGGCTCTGCGGCCGGGGCGATATTCAGGCGCCCGCTCTGTTCCGCGGCGGCCAGGCTCCGGGCCAGCCAGGATTCACTCAGGTGGATATTGATAAAGCCGGGACCGGCGATCTCCGCCTTTTCAATCATCTCGCCCTTGTCCAGATGTTCGACTATGCGGCTGGCCAGTTCCCGGGGGTTGGTGCCCATGCGCTTGGCGGCGGCCATGGCGCCGTTGGCCTGGTAGTCGCCAAAGCCCGCTTTTTTCGCCGGCGCCACCCGAGCCTGCGCAACCACAGGGCCGCAGTCTTCGGGAATACCGGCGGCGAGCATGGCGGCCTGGAATTTGTCGGTGAGCAACTGGCGAATATTCATAGGTGGGACTGCTGTGGTTTTTGGGGGAAACGCGGGATTTTAATGGGCGGGGGCGGCTTTGCAACCGCCCCGCCTCAACTGTCCCGTCTCTTGAGCTTTTCATTTGCCCATTGCCGGTCCTCTTCTTCCGCTTCCAGTCCGTCGTCTTGGTCCCGGGAGTTGGGTTGCAGTACCAGGGTGAACAGCAGGGCAAAATGGTCGGAGCCGAAAGGGGGCAGCCGGGTCATCTCCCCCAGGGTGAAGTGGTGGCTGTGGAATACGTGGTCCAACGGCCAGCGCAGGAACCAGTACCTGGTGTGGAACGTATTGAACATGCCCCTCCCCACCCGGGGGTCGAGCAGGTCGCTGATCTTGCGGAACAGACGGGTAGTTTCCGACCAGGCCACGTCGTTGAGGTCGCCGGTCACCACCACGGGCATTTCGCTGCCGGCCACCCTCCGGGCCACGAGTACCAGTTCGGCATCCCGCTCGGAGGATTCCTCGTTTTCCACCGGGCTGGGGGGAGCGGGGTGCACGAAGTGCAGCCATACCCGGTGGCCGGACGGCAGGGTGGCCACGGCCTGCATGGAGGGCACATCTTTCTCCACCAGGAATTCCGTCGCGCAGTCGGACAGCGGCAGTTGCGAGTAGACGTGCATGCCGTACCGGTTATCCTGCGGGAACTTGATGGTGTAAGGGTAGTCCGCCTCGAGCTCGTCCAGCCTCTCCTGCCACCAATAGTTCGATTCCAGGGTGACGAGGATATCCGGCCGGTGCTGCCGTACCAGCCGGAGCAGGGCCGCGGCGTTGCGGTTGGAGGCGAGCACGTTGGCGGTGATAAAACTCAGCCGGTCTCCCCCGGCCCGGGCGGAGTCCACTTCCACGGGAAAGAACCGGCTGTAGGGAGTGATCCACCACGCCTGGTATCCCGCGCAGGCCAGCACCACCGCGATTGCGAGCCAGGTGCCCGGTTTCGACAGGTCCAGCAGAATCAATTGAAGCGCCAGCACAACCAGCGCCAGCAGGAACAGCTGCAGGCGGGGAAAATCGAGAACCCGGATCCACCAGGCCTCGAAATGCCACACGGGGAGAAGGGTCAGGGCGGCCACGGCAAAGGTTGCCGCCAGTATCCAGTAGTCAGCCATGGGCTTGATATCCCGGGGCAGGTTTTTAGCTCCTCCATGGACAGGTCCTTGTGATGGATGGCCAGGAACCAGACATGGCCAAGGGGGCTCCAGGGTGCCGGTGCGGCCCCGTAGAGCTGGCTCGCGGGCGGGCGTTTGGTTTTCGCCCCGGTTTCCACCGCCCGCGCGAAAATGCTGTCCACCTCCTTTACGTATAGCAGCAGACCCGTCCCGGGGGCTCCGCAGGCCGCCCCCCTCGCTGCCGTCCGCGAGGCAAATGCGGCTGTCGGTGACCATTAGCGCTCCAAGGTAAACGGCTCCGCGCTCCCGGCGATGTTATGATGCGCCCAAAAACAGGGGGACCCGTGAGCGACACCACACTCTATTGGCACGATTACGAAACCTGGGGCACCAATCCGGCTGCGGACAAGCCGTCCCAGTTTGCCGGCATCCGCACCGACGAGGATCTCAATATCATCGGCGAGCCGCTGATGCTCTACTGCCGGCCCGCCGACGACTGCCTGCCCCAGCCCATGGCCAGCCTGGTCACCGGTATCAGCCCCCAGCGCGCCCTGGCCGACGGGGTGCCCGAGATCGAGTTTATCCAGCGCATCCTCGCCGAACTGGGGGCGCCCGGCACCTGCGGCGTGGGCTACAACAGCCTGCGTTTCGACGACGAGGTAACCCGCCACACCCTCTACCGCAACCTGTTCGACCCCTACGAGCGCGAGTGGCGTTCCGGCAACAGCCGCTGGGATATTATCGATATGGTCCGCCTCACCTACGCGCTGCGCCCGCAGGGGATTCAGTGGCCGGAGCGGGAGGCGGGCGTGCCATCGTTCAGGCTGGAAGAACTGACCGCCGCCAACGGCATCGCCCACCAGGGCGCCCACGATGCGCTCTCCGACGTGCACGCCACCATCGACATGGCGCGCCTGGTGCGCGACAGGCAACCCAGGCTGTACGACTACGTCTACCGGCTGCGGCGTAAGCAGGAGGCGGGCCGGCTGATCGACCTGCGCAACCGCAAGCCGCTGCTGCACATCTCCGGCAAGGTGCCCGCGTCCCAGGGGCATCTCACCTATATCGTTCCGCTGGCCGCGCACCCGGTAAACCGCAACGCGGTGATCGCCGTCAACCTGGCCATGAATCCGGAGCCGCTGCTCAACCTGGATGCGGAAACCCTGCGCGAGCGCCTCTACACTGCTCGCGACGACCTGGCCGAGGGCGAGCTGCCGGTGGGCCTGAAGTTGATCCACCTGAACCGCTGCCCGGTGCTGGCGCCGGCCAAGATGCTCGAGGACAAACGCGCGGCGGAACTGGGAATCGACAAGGCCGCCTGTGAGGCCAACTGGTACAGGCTGCGCGACGTCGACCTGACGGAGAAACTGCACAGGGTTTATCTCGACAGCGATTTCCCCCCGCGGGATGTGGAGGCCAGCCTCTACGACGGCTTCCTCAACGACGCCGACCGCGACCTCTGCCGCCAGCTCCACCGCGCCCTGGCCGAGCGCGGCTCGGGGACACTGGCCGGCGATGTCCCCTTTGCCGACAGGCGCTTGCCGGAACTACTGTTCCGCCTGCGCGCGCGCAACTTTCCCGACACCCTGTCGACGGAGGAGCGGCAGCGCTGGCAGGAGTGGCGCTACCGTCGCCTGACCGATCCTTCGGCTGGCGCCAGCATCACCCTGGAGGCCTACTTCGAGCAGATTGCCGGGCTGCGCGAGCAGTTTCCGGAGAAAACGGAACTCCTCGATCAACTGGAGCGTTGGGGCGATAGCCTTCTGGCATAGTTTTTGGGACTCGGGACTCGGGACTCGGGTAGGGTGCGCCGTGCGCACCTTCAGGCCGGCGGTGCGCACGGCGCACCCTACGTGTTCATAATCTCCCGATGGGGTTGCTTTCCTCCCAGTCACACTCGGAAGCGCAATCGCGGCCAGCGGCCGCTCCTACAATTTGATATCGCGGGATGGGAGCTGCGGGGTTTTCCAGTAGAATGCAGCCCCGGTAAAGACTCGCGCCCAAAAAGCGCACTAAGTGGAGTAGCAATGGACTTTATCGGAGCCAATATCCTCTCTGTCAGCCAGTTCGAACGGGTCGATATCGACCGCATCTTCGAAGTGGCTGACGCTATGGGCCCCTATGCGCGCCGGGAGAAGGTCACCCGGGTGCTGGAGGGGGCCATCCTCGGCAATATGTTTCTCGAACCCAGCACCCGCACCCGCCTCAGCTTCGGTGCCGCCTTCAACCTGCTCGGCGGCACTGTGCGCGAAACGGTGGGCATCAGCGCCAGCGCCATGGCCAAGGGCGAATCCCTCTACGACACCGCGCGGGTGCTGTCCGGATACAGTGATGTCATCTGTATGCGCCACCCGCAGGAGGGCTCTGTGGCCGAGTTCGCCGCCGCCAGCCGGGTGCCGGTGGTCAACGGCGGCGACGGCGCCAACGAACACCCCACCCAGGCGCTGCTGGACCTCTACACCATCCGCAAGGAACTGGAGGGCCACGGGCGTTCCCTGGACGACTTTCGTATCGCGATGATCGGCGACCTCAAGCACGGGCGCACGGTGCACTCCCTGTGCAAGCTGCTGTGCCTGTTTGGCAAGGTGCAGGTGGCGCTGGTATCGCCGCCGGAGCTTGCGATGCCGGAGGAGATCGTGGAGCGGCTGCGCAAGGCGGGGCACCAGGTGACAGCGAACGATCAGCTGGAGAGCGCTATTGCCCATGTGGATATCGTCTACTCCACGCGCATCCAGGAGGAGCGCTTTGCCTCCCAGGAGGATGCGGACCGCTACCGCGGCCGCTTCCGCTTGAACCGGGATATCTTCACCCGCCACGCGGAACCCAACACAGTGATCATGCACCCCCTGCCGCGGGATTCCCGCGCCGAGGCCAACGAGCTGGACATCGACCTGAACGAACACCCCAGCCTGGCGATCTTCCGCCAGACTGACAATGGCCTGCTGGTGCGCATGGCGCTGTTCGCGCTGCTGCTGGGGGTGGAGGACAAGGTGGACCACTACTCCCACGCGGTGCGCTGGCACAGCCGGCGGAATCCGGTGTAGACGGGAGCGCCGGGCAGAGTAAAGCACACTGGTATCCGGCCCTCAGGACAAGGGCCAGTGCCGGTCCACGACTACCTGGCCGTGGACACCGACCTTGTGCAAAGCGTTGTCCCAAGCCCTGTAGCGATAAACTACTTCGCCGCCTCGACTTTGTGGCGCCCCTGCTGCTGGCCGCCGCCCGCCATCTGCGGCTCGGCCGGCAAGCGGTAGAGCCGCTCCTTGTAGCTGAGCGGCCCCCACAGCGAGTGTGCCATGGCCTCGTCGACAAACGGCTGTTCTTCCTCCGCCGCCGCCTCCAGCTCACCGTCCCGGTAGAGGTACTGCGCCGGCGCCTTGCCGCGCTCGAAGATCACCACTTTATCCCCCTCCATATACGCCTGGGTGGCGTTGTATTGCATCATCGCCCGGCCCGGGGTGCCCGCCAGTTCAGGGCGCAGCAGGTCGTGGCCGATGGCCGGGTGCTCCGCACTCAGGCCCATCAGCGAGAGCAGGGTGGGCGGCATATCGATCTGGCTGGCCACCCGCTTGTAGCGCATCGGCTGGACGTCCGCGCCGAGAATCAGCCCGGGGATATGAAAGTGCTCGATGGGCACCAGCGAGGCGCCGCGCACCCGGGCGTCGTGGTCGGCGATCACCAGGAACAGGGTGTCTTTCCAGTAACTGGACTGCTTCGCGCGCCGGAAAAATTCGCCCATGGCGTAGTCGGCGTATTTGACCGCGTTGTTTTCCGTGGCCTTCTGCGCATCGTAGAGTTCGATGCGGCCGTCGGGGAATTCGAACGGCGAGTGGTTGGAGGAGGTGAATACCAGGCTGAAGAAGGGCTTATCCCCCTGTTTTTCGAATTCCCGGTGGGCGCGGGCGAACAGGTCCTCATCGGAGGCGCCCCAGGAGCCCTCGAATACCGGGTTTGCAAAGTCGTTTTCGTCCACGATGCGCTCGAAGCCATTGGCAACGAAGAAGCGCGCCATATTGTCGAAATGGGATTCGCCACCGTAGATAAAGCTGGTGTCGTAGCCCCGCCTGGACAGCAGCTCCGCGATGGTGAAGAAGTCGCGTTGCGAGCGACCCAACTTGACCACGCTGCGCGCCGGGGTGGGGGTGAAGCCGGTGATCACCGCCTCGATACCGCGCACCGAGCGGGTGCCGGTGGCGTAGAGGTTTTCAAACCAGATGCCCTCGTCCGCCAGCGCATCCAGTTCCGGGGTGAGCGGCAGGCCGCCCAGGGCGCCGACAAACTGCGCGCCCATGCTCTCCTGCAGGATGATCACCAGGTTGAGGGGTTTGTCCCTTTGTTTCAGCGGCTGCTGTCGGTGCAGGGTGGGTAATTGCTCGCTGGTGAAACTGTCTGCGGGCAGCCGCATATTCTCGCGCACCAGCCGCACTACCTGTTCCCGTGGCATCTCCCCGTAAACCGCCTTGCCCTTCTCGTCCCGGCGCGCCTCGTAGATGGCGTACAGCAGGCTGTAGGTGGAGTTCAGGGCCAGGTCGTTGACCATCAGGTCCTCGGATACGGCGACGGTGCTGGGGTTGACCGGGCGGTGATCCAGGGTGGAGCGAATGCCCAGGGCACCGACTACCAGCACCAGCGGCAGCATCCACAGGACCGAGAGCGGACTGGTGGTGCTGTCGCTCCGCGCGCGGCGGAGAGTGCGGTAGACCAGGGTCACCGCCAGGGGAATGACCACCGCGGCCAGCAGGATCGGCAGCTTGTAGGCCTTCCACAGCATCGACGCCACTTCCTTCGGATAGCGTAAGTACTCCACGAACAGGATATTCGGGCGCAGGTCGTACTGGTCGATGAACGAGGGTGTGGCCATCTCCATATACAGCAGGAAGCCGAAGCAGGCGCTCAGGTAGATGGTCAGCAGTTTTTGCCAGAGGGCGTTGCTGCGCGGGTGCAGCGCCAGCAGCGGCGTGGCCAGCGCCGGCAGTAGCAGCAGCAGCGAACAGGCAACGATATCGAAGCGCAACCCCTGCAGCAGCAGGAAGCCGGTAATGCCCTGTTCACCGACCCGCGGCCACTGCCAGGTGATCAGACCCAGGCGGGCGATGGAGAGCAGTGCCAGGGCGATGAGCAGGAACAGGAAAAACGGCTGCAGGCAGCGGATACCGGCGGTCGGGGAGGTGAGTCGGCGTTTCATAAAGGGTTCGGGACCGTCAAGCGTTGCGTTGTGCTCGCGTCCCTGAGCAGTTGGCCGGGAACTTAGCACAGACAGGTTGGTTAACAAATAGCCTCTATGGCGCTTTTGTGACCCAAGTCAAGGATTGGTGCAACGGTACCTATCTGGCAACTGGGGTTTTTTCTGTTAACCTGCGGGTACTTCCACTCACTTTGCATCGGGATTGATGCCATGTCGAAGCGGTTACCGGGATGTCGATCGGCCTCGGGGCTGTCGGGGGCGACCCTGCTGTTGCTGACTGGCCTGCTGCTGGCGGTCTGTGCCGTGGCCCAGGAGACGCCGGAGAACCGGGAAAAGGTGAGCGGCCCCCACGTGGCGGAGTTCTCCATCGACGGCCCCATAGGCCCTGCCACCACCGACTACCTGGTGCGCGCCATGGAGGAGGCGGAAGGGGACGGCGCCCAGCTGTTCGTGATCACCATGGATACCCCCGGCGGCCTGGATGCCGCCACCCGCGACATCATCAAGCATATCCTCGCCTCCAGTATTCCCGTCGCCACCTATGTCCATCCCGCCGGCGCCCGCGCTGCCAGTGCCGGCACCTATATCCTCTACGCCAGCCAGATCGCCGCCATGACCCCGTCCACCACCCTGGGCGCCGCCACCCCGGTGCAGATGGGCGGTGCGCCCGGGCAACAGCCGCCCGGCGATAGCCCGCAAAAGGGTGGGGGTGCGGAGGAGGAAGGCAAGGAGGGGGAGGAAAAGCCTCAGCCCTCCGGCGATGCCATGGAGCGCAAGGTCACCAACGATGCGGTCGCCTTTATTCGCGGCCTCGCCAACCGCCACGGGCGCAACGCCGACTGGGCGGAAAAGGCGGTGCGCGAGGCGGCCACCCTCACCGCCGGCGAGGCGCTGGAGATGAATGTGATCGATATAGTGGCCAAGAACCAGAGCGACCTGCTGCGGCAGACCGCCGGGCGCAAGGTGGTGCTGGAGAGCGGCGAATTTACCATCCCCGACAATATTGCCGAGCTGCCGCGGCAGAGCTACGAGCCGGACTGGCGCAACAAACTGCTGGCGCTGATCACCAATCCCCAGGTGGCCTATATTCTGTTGTTGATCGGTATCTACGGTCTGATCTTCGAGGGCTACAACCCCGGCGCCCTGGTGCCCGGCATTGTCGGTGTTATCTGCCTGCTGCTGGCCTTCTACGCGCTGCAGGTGCTGCCGATCAACTACGCGGGGCTGGCGCTGATTATCCTCGGCGCGTTGCTGATCGTGGCGGAAGTGTTTATGCCCAGTTTCGGCGCCCTTGGAATTGGCGGCGTAATCGCGCTGGTGATCGGTTCGGTGATGCTGATCGACACCGATGTTCCCGGCATGCGGGTGTCGCGCCAGTTGATCGGTGCTATCGCCGGGGTCAGCGGGCTGGCAATGCTGGGGCTGCTGATGGCGGTGGGACGCAGCTTCCGCAAGCCGCGCATTCCCGCCGACCAGGCCCTGGTGGGGCACAGTGCGGTGGTGACTTCATTGCAGGAAGATATGGTACTGGTGCATTTGAAGGGAGAGATCTGGCGCGCCCGCTGTGACCAGCCGCTGCAGCCGGGACAGCGGGTCAAGGTGGTGGCCCAGAAGGGTTTGACTTTGAAGGTGGAACCGGAGTGAGGAAATCGAGGTTCGGGTCGAATGGCATATGTTAATAGACGTGACGAGAAGGACCACCACTTCTTTAACTTAATGCTGGTGAGTTTCGAATGAAACGATAGCAGACAGGGAGAATAACGATGTTCAGTTACTTTATCGGATTGTTGATCGCGGCAGTCGTACTGCTGGTGATGTACGCCATCCGCATCATGCGCGAGTACGAGCGCGCGGTGGTGTTTTTTCTCGGCCGCTTCCAGGCGGTGAAGGGACCGGGGCTGATCATCATCATCCCGGTGATCCAGACCATGGAGCGGGTGGACCTGCGCGTGGTGGTGATGGATGTGCCCACCCAGGATGTGATCAGCCGCGACAACGTCTCGGTGAAAGTCAACGCGGTGGTCTACTACCGGGTGGTGGATCCGCAGTCGGCGATTATCAACGTGGAAAACTTCCATGAAGCGGTCAGCCAGTTGTCGCAGACCACCCTGCGCTCGGTGCTGGGCAAGCACGAGCTGGACGAGATGCTGTCGGAGCGGGACAAGCTCAATATCGATATCCAGAAGATCCTCGACGAACAGACCGACGCCTGGGGCGTAAAGGTCACCAATGTGGAAATCAAGCATATCGACCTGGACGAGAGTATGATCCGCGCCATCGCCCGCCAGGCGGAGGCGGAGCGCTCCCGCCGCGCCAAGGTGATCCACGCGGAGGGCGAGGCCCAGGCGGCGATGAAGCTTACCGAAGCCGCGGAAGAGCTGTCCAAAAACCCCAACGCCATCACCCTGCGCTATATGCAGACACTGATCGACGTGGCCGGGGAAAAGAACTCCACCATCGTATTCCCGCTGCCGCTGGACCTGATCCGGCCGCTGCTCAAACAGGCTGAAGGAAAATAATGGATCTGGATTGGGATCAGTTTGCCAACTCCTTCTTGTTGCTCCTGGTACTGCTGAACCCATTCATTATGAGCATCTACCTGCTGGACCTGGTCAAGCGGGTGGAGCTCAAGCTTTTCTCCCAACTGATCGTGCGCGCTTTCCTGATCAGCCTGTTGGTTTTCCTGCTGTTCGCCTGGTTCGGGGAGCGGATTTTCGACAATCTGTTCCAGGTGCGTTTCCTGGCCTTTATGATCTTTGGCGGAATCACTTTCCTGATTATCGGCATCCGCCTGATCCTGGGTATGGGGCCGCCGGTGGACGTCATGAATACGCAGTCCCGCGAAGTGGCCGGGGCCATCGCCATGCCGTTTATCGTCGGTCCGGGCACTATCAGCGCCTCGGTGATTGCTGGCAGCCGCGTCGGCGCCCCCGCCGCCTCCCTCGCCATAACGCTGGCCATAGTGGTGGCCGCCATTTCCATGATCCTGCTGAAATTTCTCCACGACTGGGTGCAGACCCGCCACGAGCGCTACGTGGAGCGCTACGTGGAAATCGCCGGACGCATCACCGCGCTGTTCACCGGTTCCTTTGCGGTGGATATGATTTTGAAAGGAGTGGAGCGGTGGCTGTTTCTGCTTCAGCAGGGAGGTCTGTAAGAGCCTGTTCATAATCTTGCACTTCTCAGCGGGACCGGGTGGGATGGCCCTTTGCGGGACACGGGCTGGGCGCCCCCCCTAAATACATCCCTGTACGCTCGTAATCGGCATCCCTGCCTCATACGGTCCCGCAAAGGGCCATCCCACCCGGTCTGCCAACTTTATCAGGAGATTATGAACAGGCTCTAAGGGCGGCCCCGCGTTTACCCTGGGCAAAAAAAAGCCCCTGCTGGCAGGGGCTGAAAGATGCGCTTACAGCGATGGGGGTTTCCCTGTGGCCCTTACCACCAGGTGTAGTAGAGGGCGACGAGGATAAGACTGATGGACAGTGCGGAAAGGTTGAAGCCGCTGCTGGTTGAGTAGTCCACCGAGCTTGTTTCGATGGCTTTGGGATTTTTCTCTTTTCCCGCCACCAGCATGCCGAGCAGCAGGCAGGCGACGAATACCAGCCCCACCCGGTCCATAAACGGCAGTTCCGGCCAGAAGATACGAGCCAGTGCCGACAGCACTACGGAACCGATACCCGCAACCAGCGCCGACGTAGCGTTGGCCCTTTTATAGAAGAATCCGAGCAGGAAAATGGCCACTACGCCCGGGGTAAAGAAGCCGGTGAATTCCTGGATATACTGGAAAGCCTGTTCCAGCTTGCCGAGCAGCGGCTCGGCGATCACCATCGCCACGACCATCGCGGTCAGTGCGGCGATGCGGCCGACCAGCACCAGGTGTTTTTCACCGCGTTGGGCCCCGGCCAGCTGGCGGTAGATATCCATGGTGAAAATGGTGGACACGCTGTTGGCCATGGAACTCAGGGACGAGGCGATGGCGGCGACCAGCGCGGCGAAGGTCAGCCCCAGCAGTCCGGCGGGAACCAGTTTCATCATCTCCGGATAGGCCTGGTCGGGCTTCTCCAGGTTGGGCACCAGTACCAGCGCGGCGATGCCCGGCAGTACCACCAGTATCGGCATCAACAGTTTGAGGAAGGCGGCCAGGGCTATGCCCTTTTGCGCCTCGCGCAGGCTTTTCGCGGCCAGCGTCCGCTGCGTGATGTACTGATTAAAGCCCCAGTAGGACAGGTTCATCACCCAAAGGCCGCCGATCAGTACGGAGATTCCCGGCAGGCTGACATAATCTTCGTGCTCCGGGGAGAGAATCATGTCGAAACTCTGCGGTACCCGTTCCAGCAATATACCGAAACCGGTGAACACCCCCTGGCCATCGGCAATGGTATCCAGGGCCAGGTAGCTGACCATCAGGCCGCCGAACACCAGCAGCGTCACCTGGATGATATCGGTAAACGCCACCGCCTTGAGGCCGCCGTAAAGGGAGTAGGCCACGGAAAAAATGGCCAGGAACAGCATGCCGTAGAACATCTCCACACCGGTAATCGTCTTGATCGCCAGCGCGCCCAAGTAGAGCACCGCGGTGAGATTGACGAAGGTGTAGACGGCGAGCCAGAAGAAAGCCATTACCAGTTGCACCCGGTGATCGAAGCGCTGCTCCAGGAACTGGGGCATGGTGTAGATTTTCTTTTCCAGGAAGGTGGGCAGGAAATACTTGCCGATAATGATCAGCGTGATGGCCGCCATCCACTCGTAGGAGGCGATGGCGAGGCCGATGGCGTAACCCGAACCGGTCATGCCGATGATCTGCTCGGCGGAAATGTTCGAGGCGATCAGTGAAGTGCCCACGGCCCACCAGGGCAGCGCATTGCTCGCCAGAAAATAGTCGGAAGTGTTGCGCTGGTGGCCCGCCTTCTCCCGGGATATCCACCAAGCGAAGCCCAGAAGCAGAATACAGTAGCCGGCGAATACCGCCAGGTCCAGACTCGTCATCGCCATGATTTACCTCTTTATTATTAAATTTAAATTACTAAATTAAAGTAACTACTCACAGGGAACCTGCATTGGCTTAAGCGAGTCTCCCTGTAGGAGCGGGCCATGCCCGCGATCGGGTTCCGTTCGCGGGCATGTCGGACGGCCGCCCGGCCGCTCCTACAGGGGTGAGCAGTTACAAATTAAATTTTAATGTTCCGGGTCAGTTGTAGGATGGGCAAAGGGGTGATGGGCACGACCGCTTCGCGGTCTTTTGCCCATCCTACGGTTCTATTTGAATTCTAAAAATTTTCGGATATAGCGTTCCGCCAATTCCGCCACCTCCTCCACTGCTCGCCCCGGCTTATACAGATCCCCACCGATACCGAAGCCGTGGATACCCGCGCGGAGGAAGTCCGCCATATTGTCCAGATGCACCCCGCCGACCGCGAGCAGGCGGATTTCCGGCGGCAGCACCGCCTTGAGATGTTTTACGTATTCCGGCCCCAGATGGGCGGCGGGAAAGAGTTTCAAATATCCCGCACCCGCCTCTATGGCCGCGAAGGCTTCGGTGGGGGTCTGGATGCCGGGCATAACGGTCATTCCCCGCTCGAGACTGCGGCGGATCACCCGCGGATTGCAGTTCGGCGAAACAACCAGGCGCGCACCTGTCGCGGCCACTTCCTCCGCCTGCCGCTCAGTGGTCACAGTACCCGCGCCACAGCAGGCGCGGTCGCCGAAGTGTTCCACCAGTTTGGCGATGGTATCCAGCGGGTCCGGTGAGTTGAGCGGAACTTCGATATAGCGGAAGCCCGCCTGGTAAACCGCCTCGGCGACAGGAAGAATTTCCGCGGTGGTGATGCCGCGCAGGATGGCCACCATCGGCAGGTGCGGTGCCCGCTTCGCGATGATCGATTGTTCAGTCATGTTTTCTGCTCTGTCGATAGAGTTGCCGCAGACCGTTCAGCGCCAGGTCCGCGCCCTCGTACTGGCGGCTGCCGATACCCCGGTGGGCCAGGGCCCGCTGGTAGAGTTCAGTGATGTGCAGGTCGCCGATCAGGTGGACCGCCGAATCCGCGCCGGGGACAGCGGACGCCAGGTTGAGCGCGCGGATCTCGCTGCCGATCAGCAGGCCTGACAAATAGGCCGCGCCTTCGGAAGGTGGCAGCCGCTGGTCCAGCACGCGGGTTCGCGCGGAGAAGAGATTGAAAGCGAGGTCGGGGTTTTCGTCACTGGCGGCGACTCCCGAATCGAATGCCTCGCGGGAGAACTTCTGGTCGCCCTGCACCAGCACGCTGTGGTTGCTGAGCAGTGCGTAGAGTTCCCCGGTGATTGCGGTGTGGAATTGCCGCACCTCGCCCTTTTCAATGTTCACCCACTTTGCATGGGTGCCCGGCAGACACAGCCAGCTCGAGCGGCGCTCCTCTTCCGAGGCCTGCGCCAGCCAGCCGACAATCTGTGTTTCCTCGCCGCGCATCACTTCCAGTTCGCCGCTGGCGGTGCGTGTGCTCAGGCCGGGAACTATACAGGCATTGAGGTCCGCTTCTTCCAACGGGGCCAGGGAGGCGGCCAGTTGCTGCGGGTCCACCGGGCAGGGCTGGTAGGGCACGTTCTGCAAGCCGATGTTGGACCCGGCCATTCCGCAGATAATGACGGGCAGTGTCCGTGCGCAGCCGGGCAATTTGGCAATTTCCCCAAGCAAAAAGGGCAGAAGTTCTTCCCGGCGCATCTGCCCCACGCCGCGGCCGGAAACCCGCTGCTCCAGCAGCCGTCCGTCGCCGTCGAGAAGGGACAGGCGGAAGCTACTGGTGCCCCAGTCCACCGCCACCAGTTCGCTGGTATCGTTTGAAAAATTTCCCGTTGGGTTGTTCATCAGTGGGGCTTTCCTTATTGAGACTGGCCTTAATGAGACTCGCGGGAGACTTCGTCACCTGAACCGCCGACCAGAAAGTCCAGGTCGGCCCCCTTATCCGCCTGCAATACGGTGTCCACATACAGCTTGGCGTAACCACGTTGGTAGGGCGATTCCGGTTTGTTGTTCAGCCACTCGGCCAGTCGCGCCCGTAGTTCTTCGTCGGAGATTTTCAGGTTCAGGCTGCGCGCCTCGCCGTCGAATTCGATCAGGTCGCCGTCGCGCACCACTGCCAGCGGTCCGCCAGCGTGGGATTCCGGCGCCACGTGCAGGATCACCGAGCCGAAGGCGGTACCGCTCATGCGCGCGTCGGAGATGCGCAGCATGTCCTTCACCCCTTTCTCCAGCAGCTTCTTCGGCAGGGCCATATTGCCCACTTCCGGCATGCCCGGATAGCCTTTGGGGCCGCAGCCCTTGAGCACCATGATGCAGCTTTCGTCGATATCCAGCTCCGGCAGGTCCTTGCGCGCGTGGTAGTCCTCGATGGATTCGAACACCACTGCGCGACCGGTGTGCTTGAGCAGTTCCGGGGAGGCGGCGTTGGGCTTGATGATGGCGCCCTGGGGGCAGAGGTTGCCGCGCAGCACCCAGATGCCGGAGTTGTCCCGCACCGGGTTGTTGAGGTCGCGGATCACCTCGTCGTTGTAGCACTCGGCGGATTCGATCTGCTCGCCCAGGGTTACGCCACTGACGGTGGCGGCGCCCAGTTCCAGGTGGGGGGCGATCTTCTTCATCACCGCGGGCAGGCCGCCGGCGTAGTGGTAGTCTTCCATCAGGAAGCGGCCGGAGGGCATCAGGTCGACGATCAGCGGCAGGTCGCGGCTGTAGCGGTCGAAGTCCTCCAGTTCCAGCTCGACCTCCAGGCGTCCGGCGATGGCCAGCAGGTGCATCACCGAGTTGGTGGAGCCGCCCACGGCGGCATTGACCTTGATGGCGTTGATCAGGGATTCCTTGGTAGCGATATCCCGGATGCGGATATCCTCTTCCACCAGGCGCACTATCTCGCGCCCGCTCATATGCGCCAGCGCCTGGCGCCGCGCATCCACCGCCGGCAGCGAACCGTTGTATGGCAGGCACAGGCCCATGGCCTCCACCAGGTTGGAGACGGTGGAGGCGGTGCCCATGGTCATGCACACGCCTCGGGAGCGGGACATGCCGCTCTCCGCGGCGATAAAGTCCTCCACGGGCATTTCCCCGGCGCGCACCGCCTCGGAGAACTTCCACACGTCGGTGCCGGAGCCGATATCGCGCCCGCGGAACTTGCCATTGAGCATGGCGCCGGAGGAGATCACGATGGTCGGCAGGTTGACGCTGGCCGCGCCCATCAGCTGCCCCGGGGTGGTCTTGTCGCAGCCGCCCAGCAGCACCACGCCGTCGATGGGATTGCCGCGGATGGATTCCTCCACGTCCATCGCCAGCAGGTTGCGGAACAGCATGGCGGTGGGGCGCATCTGGGTCTCGCCGAGGCTGGTCACCGGAAACTCCAGCGGTACCCCGCCCGCCTCCCAGATGCCGCGCTTGACGTATTCCGCCAGCTCGCGCAGGCCGGAGTTGCAGGGAGTGATTTCCGACCAGGTGTTGCAGAGGCCGATGATGGGACGGCCGTCGAAGCAGTGGTCCGGGTAACCCTGCGCCTTCATCCAGGAGCGGTGGATAAACCCGTCCTTGTCCAGTTTCCCGTAGCTCAGTTGGCTGCGGCGCTTGGGTTTGTTGTTGTCGCTCATGAAAACTGACTCGATTGTGGCGAAGGGTCGCATTACTCCGCGCGGTTATCGCTTATTACTTTTGTATGATAAATATGCCTTTTGCAAATGGCAAGGTATGATTTGCTTTTTGCCCGGGGGATTTTGGTACCGCTCCCATGGGCGAGTTTGTTGCAAATATATATTATAAATAAGACTATATGCAATATGCGAATTGCGTCGAGCCGGGAGCGGCAGCTCATCCGGATTTCACTGGGGTGAGACAGGATCGGCGAGGCGCTGCAGGTGATTGAGGACAGAATCGCCGAGACTGCTTGACTACCATCAATTTGGGTGGCACTGCACAAGGTGCTCTGCCAGTGATCGATCGACGCTCAGTGCTCGCCAATCAAGTAGCGCTGGGTTGCCTCCGGATTGACAAAAATCAGTTGCCAGTCGGCGGCGCCACGCTGTGAGGGCTGCGGCTTTTCCTGTAGCTGCAGCAGGTAGAGATAGAGAAGAACGAAGCCCTGTCGGTCGAAGTTGCCGGTGTAGCCGGCGCGACTGGCGGGGCGCTGCACGGCTGGGGTCCGCGAGCGAGGCCCGATCTTCCTGGCACAGCTCGCCTGAGAAGTGCCGGGGAAAGGGGCCGCCGCCAAACCCATCATGTGAATATATGTTGCCGTAGGCTTGAGGCCTGTTCAATTCAGGCTGAGAGCAGTCTCGGCTGGGGCCAGCTGTGCGGATTTCGCGCTCACATTGACGCTTTCCAGGTTGGTGCCCAGGCGGATCAGGGCGCCGGCCACGCCGTCTTCGCTGTCGACGGTGGCCGGGGATACCAGTTCGGCATCGCCGGACACTTCGAAGTGTACCGCTGTACCGTTGATATGGGTACGGTTGCCGTCCTTGTCGAGCAGTCGCGCATAGGCGAACAGCAGGTCATTGGCGCCCGGCACCGGTGCCACACCGGCGGTGTTCACTTCCAGTTGCAGCTCCGCTGCTTCTTCGCCGGGCGTGACGAGCCGATGTCTGGCAACTTCTTTTCCGCCGGCGTAAGCGACCGCTTCCAGGATGCCGGGCACGAACTCGTCCAACTGAAAATGGAAGGGCGGGTGCTTCAGGTTGGTGAATCGGGAATTCGGCGCGCTGCGCGCGACCGGCTCGCCGTTCAACAGGATTTCCACCTCCTCGGCATTGCTGAACACATAGAAGCTGTTGCTCGAACCCGGCTGCCAGTGGCTGGCGATATGCACCATGTAGCCGCCCGCCAGCGGGCCGGCGAAGTCGCCGGCGTCGCGCTGGCTCTGGTAGAAGTAGTAGCTGAACTTGGGCAGCCGCTCGATGCTCATCAGCCCCGAGGCCTCCAGATCGTCGGCGTAGCCGCGGTTGTAGTCGAACATCACCCAGTAGCCGTCGGCGAAGGCCGGCGTGGTGAAGTTGTCGTTGTGGGCCTCCATCAGGTTCAGGGCCTGCTGTTGCAGGCGCTTTTCGCCGTCGCCGAGTAACTGGCGGCTGGATCTGTCCGCCTGCAGCAGATCGCCCCAGTTGTCCTGGTTGAGTCCGGCGTTCATCGCATAGTACTCCCAGTCGCCGTACTCGGACACGATATAGGGCTTGGTCGGCTCCTCGTAGTGGTCGAGGCGGTGCTGGCGCGCCTGTAAATAGATATCGTATCCGTAGGGTTTCCAGCCGGCGGAGTAAACGTTGCCTCCGGGGAATTCTTCGTGCACGGCGGCATGCAATCGGTCGATAAAGGGCTCCGGCATTTGGGACTCGTTCAGTGAGCACTCCCAGGCCAGCACCGAGGGGTGGTTGCGGTCGCGGCGGATCAGGTCGCGGCAGGTCTGCACCGCGTGGTCCCTGAATTCCGGTGTGTCATTGAAGTACTGCCAGCCGAGAATCGCGTCCAGCAGTACCAGCCCGAGTTCGTCGGCGGCCCGCATAAACGCCTTGGAGTGGGGATAGTGGGAGAGGCGCACATAATCGAAGCCGGCGGCCTTGATCAGTGCGGCGTCCCGGTACTGGGTGGCATCGGACAGGGCGTAGCCCACGTAGGGGTATTCCTGGTGGCGGTTCACCCCGCGCAGGAAGGTCTTTTCGCCGTTGATAAACAGCTCGCCGTTTTGCAGGCGGAATTCGCGGATGCCGATGCGGGTGTCTTCCTTGTCCACCAGCAGGTCGCCGGCAAATACCCGGGTGTGCAGGGTGTACAGTTCCGGGGAGGAGGGGGACCAGAGTTTCGGCTGTGCTACCGAAAAGGACTGCCGGTCGGTCACACTTTGCCGGCCGGCGCCGCTGACCTCTTGTTCGGACCGGGTGATAACCTTGCCTCCGTCCAGCAGTTGGTGCACCACGCGCAGGGATTCCGCGTGGGCGCCGTTGCGGATATGGGTCTGCACCTCGACCCGTGCCGCGTCTTTGGAAACCTGCGGGTAGCGGACAAAGATACCGCCGGAGGCCACTTCGCCGGCGTGGACCGCGTCGGTGATATGCACCGGGTTTTCCGCGCGCAGCCAGACGTTGCGATAGAGGCCGCCGTACATATTGAAGTCCAGGGTGGCCAGCGGCTTGGGGCCGGTAACCTGGTTGTCGCGGTTGTTCAGGCGCACCAGCAGCCGGTTGCCGCCGGCCCGCAACTGGTCTGTGAGTTCCACGGTGAAGGGCAGATAGCCGCCCGCGTGGCTGCCGATCTTTTTGCCGTTCAGCCAGACTTCGGCCAAGTTCATTGCGCCTTCAAAATCGATATAAACTTTCTTGCCACTCCATTCGCTGCGGAATGGAATGTCGAGCCGGTACCAGGCGTCGCCCTGCCATTGGTCGTCGACGACCCGGGGTTCGATACGCGGCGTGTGGGGCAGGGTGACCGATTGCCAGTTACCGGACTGCAGGGCATCCTCAAGGCTGAGCCGGCTGTCCGAACGCATAAACTGCCAGCTGCTGCGGTTCAGTTTTTGCGGTTGGCTGACGGACAGTTGTACCGCCCCAGTTTCCGCTTTTGGTTTTTTTCCGGACTCCTGCGCCGGCTCTCCGCAGGCGGCCAGAAGCATGGTAAGTACGACAGCGACGTTTTTGAACAGTTTTTGGCTCATCGGTTTCTCTCAGTTGTGTGCCATTCAGGCAACGGCTCGCCTCGGAAAATTTTACGTTATGGATTACGCAAGTAGTCACTAATGTCAATATTTTGTTGGCGAATTTCACTAATGATCATCTGCGCAAACAGATCCGCTCCCACTTCATTGGAGTGGGTCCTGTCATTATCGACAAAATAGGCCTGTGCCGCCGAGCGGCCGATACGTTCCGCCCATTCACTGGAGAGCTTCATCAGGTCGATCAAGGGGACGTTTTGCACATTTGCCACGCCAATAAGTTCGTTGCGGATATTCAGGTCACCCCAGATATGCTGCGCGGATAATGGGTCGCCAGCGTTGCGTATCATCGGGGTGATCAGTATCGGATTTGCGCCTTTACTGCGAATGGCATTCACCATATTCGTAATCCTCGACCGATAGAGGGATGCTGGGGTGGTTTTATCGTTATGACCCAGTTGGATCATCACCCAATCACCGGATTTCAACCGGGCGTTAATCTTGTTCCACAAGCCGCCCCCGTCAGTCCTGAATGCCGCGGTGCCTTCACCGGAATCCGCGTAGTTGGAAACGGAGATGTCATTTCCAAAATAGGTCGGGATAAACTGGCCCCATCCGGTATAGCGGGATTCGGCCGGCGCATACCGCTGAGGTAGCTGATCGGCGACGGTCGAATCCCCGGCAATAAACAAGGTTTTCGGGCCGGTCACCGGATCGGCGCTCAATGCGGTCAGGGCGACGCTGCCCTTGGTAATACGCAGGTTCAACCCCGAAGTACCATGATCCGACTGGTAGGGCTCGCCTTCCGGATCGCGGACATCCACCAGAAAATCCGCGCAACGGTCGGCGGAAGTGTTTTGTTGGGGCGAGGTAAACATCCGTCGCCGGGATTCGGCGAAGACTTCGAGGCCACCACTGTATCTGGCATCAAACCTCATGGTCACACGGTAGCTGCCAACACCGCCGCCCAGGAGACATACAGCCGGCTCGCCGCTGCAGGATAACAGCGAATCGCCATCTCCATCCATACCGGTACACGAATCCGGGACAGGATTGCACGCTCCCGGATTTAAACCATTACCGACAACCGTCAGCGAGTCGACGTTGGGAAGGCCGTCCGCGGTTTGCGACACCAGGCGTATGGTGTTCTCACCCGCCCGCAGCGCGACCGCAATGCTTTCATTGGCCCAGCTTGCCCATGAGCCGGTTGAATTAAAATTGACGGTGCCTGCTACGGAACCATTTATCTCGATGTTGGCCGGACGACTACTGGCAGATGCAAATCGAAAATCCAACGTCGCGCTGGTCGCGTAATCTGAATCCACACTGTAATCCACGCTCGCACCGAGTGAATTATTGGTATTGGCAAATCCGCTGCCGGTAAAACCGGCATGATTATTATCTATTGAGCCATCCACACCGCAAAATCCCGCGGCATTTTCCTGGATCACGATTTCGCTGCCGCCGCTGGAAGACACCAATTCGAGGGCCACATCGTCGATGCTGGTCCACTCGCTGTCTTCGGTCGTTATTCCCACCTCGCAGCTGTTGCCGGTCACCTGGATATTGTCAACGGTAACCTTAGCCCAGCTGCCCCAAGGGCTGGAGGGGATGGGAGTTGAGAAGTTTTGGCCGTCGCAGTAGGCCCGGAGCCAGGCCCCGGCGGTTTCGCCGCCGACGGTATGGGCCGACAGGCGGTAGGTCCCCGCCGCCAGCCCGGTTACCGTCTGTTTGGTCTCGGCCGTGTAAGAAGAACTCGAAGACCAGTGGGCCAAGCGGCTGCCACTGCGCCCGCCGGACTCAGTAAACTGGGCCGACGTATCCCCAGCCAGGGTCCAGCCGCTGGTACCGTTTTCGAACCCGGGATTGGTCAACAGGTTTTGTGAAAAGGAGAAGGGCGAGAAAGCCAGCAAGGTGGAATAAAGTACCAGGGATGTCGCCAACTTCCAGCTCCGCAGAAATCTACTTCTTATATTGAGATAGCGAGTCATGATTTATATCTCCGAATGCCGGTACATGTGCCTGTGCAGATAATCCGATCACTGTTTCCAGTGACAGTCTTGTAACTCAAGTTTCGGAGTTCGAAATTGGCCTGAACCTCGTCTTAACTATTTGATTTATAAGGATAACTTTAGTGCCTTGCCTATAAAACAGGATTTTTACGTTCCACCTGTAAAAATAGGCTAAAAATGACATCT
>NZ_JBOFOC010000140.1:0-2615 GCF_051659245.1 Microbulbifer sp. | reverse complement strand
GATCGGCCTATGCTATCCAGTAATGCCGATCGCGGGCATGGCCCGCTCCTACGGGATTTTTTGGATCATTGACGTTCGTTCAGATATTGTTTTCCAGCGCCCCGGTTTCCGCCTGGTAGATTTCCCTGAGCAGTTCGCGCCACTGGCGGTACTGGTTTTCCACGGTGCCGGTAAGGGTCACGGTGCG
The DNA here is from genome assembly GCF_051659245.1 of Microbulbifer sp. Lineage (NCBI taxonomy): Bacteria > Pseudomonadati > Pseudomonadota > Gammaproteobacteria > Cellvibrionales > Microbulbiferaceae > Microbulbifer > Microbulbifer sp. The sequence continues at coordinate 2,428 of NZ_JBOFOC010000140.1, read as the reverse complement.
GTCTTCCAGCTCGACGATCTGCGGCTCCACCTCCGACTGCATGGAGTCGCCCAGTTCCTGCAGCGCCTCTATGTGCATCTTGGCTTCCGCGCGGCGGTCGAATCCGCTCTTGATCAGGTAGCCGCCGCCGGCGATACCCACCTGGCCGGCGGCGCGCGCGGCTCCGGTGCCGCCCCCGGCGGCGGCGATACCGCCGATAATCGCCGCCGCACCCATGATGGTGTGATTGCGGGCCTTGCGCTTCAGTTCGCGCATCTGCTGCACTTCCTCGTAGCTCATGGCGCGCCACTCCTGGTAGGGCGTCTCCATGGATTTTACGAAGGTGCCGTAGTAGCCCTGCAGGGTATCCACGAACAGGTAGTCCCGCTCGCGAATGCGGCGCACGCGCTCGAGCATGGGGTCATTTTCCGCGGGCAGGGCGGTCAGCTGGTAGATGCCGTCCTCGTCCCGGATCAGGTAGCGGTCGAACGCGTGGGGGGAGAAACTGCGCGCGAACTTCATTTCGGAAATGGTGCGCAGCTCGGCGACGTACTGGTCCGAGAGCCGCTGTCGGTAGATCAGCATGTCGTTGGCGACGCGGTTGTAGACTCCCTGGAAGGCGTCGCCCTCGGTGGGATGCTTGCGGTCGTAGGCGTACTGGGAGGCCTGCTCCGTATACTCCTTGTTGAACCAGACCCGGCCGCTGGAATCGGTGACGGTGACATCCACGGTGAGGGTTTCGCCGTCGGACTGCAGGATGGCGCCAACGACGGTGACATCGATATTGGTGCGCTCGCTGGGGATGACCCGCACCGCGCCCCAGCCCTGGCTGGACTGCAGCGACTCGGCCAGGGTGACGGCGATGTAGCGGGATTCCGCCCGGCGGAGTTCGGGGAAGACCAGTTCGTCCTCATCCGTCCCGGCGCTGTCCAGCCCGGGGTTGAACTGCACTATCCCCACGTCCAGCAGGCGGTCCTCGGGAATGGTCGCGTCCTCCACTGTGAGCGGCGTAAAGGCGGTGGTGCGCACATCGGTGGTGGTGCAGGCGCCGAGAGCCAGCAGCGCCGCCATCAGCAGGCCGCGCCTCAGAGCGTCAACGCAGAAATTCGTCCTGGACAAGGGCATACCGGCTTCCTCCGCTGTCACTTCTGTGATTTCTTGTATTTTCGGTACTCTTCCCACAGTTTTTCCCGCAACTCCGGGTCCGACTCGCGGGTGGCCGCCTCGCGGATCTGGCGAGCCACCACGTCGTCGTCGTTGCCGCTGGGAATGTCCGCCGGCACCACCGGGGTGGTGCCGCTGTGGTCGTACTCGCCCTCGCGGCCGGCGGTGGGCAGGCCGGGGCCGGTGGCCTGCCCGCTGGAGTTGTTCATTTCCGGGCCGCTGCCGCCCTCGCCACCGCCTCCGGGGGGCGCGGGGATTTCCGCTTCGGCGGATTCGATCAGGTCCTCCAGGGATTCCCCGGGGGGCGCTTCGTCCATGCCTTCCTCCTCCTCTTCCGGGGAGGCGGGGCGGTTGCGCACGTAGTCCCGCGAACGCAGGATCATACCGTCGTAGCTGGCCATGGTGGCATCGAACTCGCCCTCCAGTTCCGCGACCCGCTCCGCGGAGCTGGCCGGCGCTTCATTGGGGGCGCTGCTGCCGCTCGCCGGGCTGCCGGCGCTGGCCTGGGCACTGGAGGAACCACCGGCCGAGGCGCTGCTGGAGGAGGACGCGCTGTTGGAAGCGCTGCTGGACGAGGCACTGTTGGAAGAACTGCTGGAGCTGGAAGAAGAGGCGGTCTGCTCCTCCTCGGAAAAGTCGATCTCGTCCGGGGGCTCGCCCTCGCTGTTGGTGGAGGGGTCCGGCGGCATTCGGCTCTCCTCCGGGCGCTGGTCGGATTCGCTGTACACCGGCGTGGAGCGCTCGCCGCTGCGCGAGCTGTCGGGCCCGCTGTCGCTGGCGGAGCGGCTGCGCTGTGATTCCTCGCCGCTGCGCGAGGCGGTGCTCTGGCTGGACTCGCTGCCGGATTCGATGCTCGGCAGGTCCATGCTGGGGCGGTTGCTGGAGACGGTGACGCCGGGCATACCCTGGCTGGGGCTGCTGGACGAACTGCTCGAGGGCATGCCTGCGCTGGCAGTCGAGGACTGGCTGCTGCTGGAGGAACTGCTCGATGAGGAGGAACTCGACTGGGATTGCGATGAGGAACTGGAGGACGACTGGGACTGAGACGGCTGCGCCGGCGGTTGCGACGGGGTCTGCTGGCTTTTGCAGCCGGCGATCGCCGCGCTCAGCGCCACAGCGGAGACCAGCGTGCGCCAGCCAAGTTCTTCGAGTACCGTTTTCCGTAGAGTCATTGTGTCTCTCCCGAGCTGCGTGTCCGGTGCCGGCCCCGGGTTTCTGTAGGAGCGGCGGGGCGGCCATCCGCTCATGGCCGCGATCGGACTGCGCTTCGTAGCTCAGATCGATC
>NZ_JBOFOC010000139.1:0-75507 GCF_051659245.1 Microbulbifer sp. | reverse complement strand
GAAAAAAATCAGCTTATTTTGCCTGTCGCAAGAGTTCACCGTCGGTGAAGTTCTCCGACAGCGCTTAAATGGCGTTAAACCCCTACATTTATAGCGTTATTGGTGCTACATGCCGGAAATTTATGCAACATTGGGGTTTCTAGAATGGGTGGTAGGCTTTCGTCAATGGCCCCGCGCTTGCCTTCGCGCAAAAGCTTCCCACTCCAGTCCACCAGTTCCAGGTAATCCTGCAGTCGGCAGGGTAGCTCTTCGGGCATGGCGTTGCGGGGATTGCCAGTGGAGAGAAACAGATTCTCCGGTTGTCTGACTTTTGTGGCAGACAGGAACGCTGTTTGACGGAGGTGTGTGCCGATTCCTCCGGTGTCTCTGCCATTCTTGCGCAATCGGATTGAGGTCGACATAGGCCAGGCAGGCCGCCAGAGCCCTCTCATCCAGCTCTGGCGATTGCTGATATCTGTGCATTTATCCAGTAGAATAGCGCAAATCTCCAACCCAATCCTCAACCCAGTACAGCCTCTTGCCTCAAGGATTTCTCCTCAGCCGCCACAGCTTTGATCAGCGCGGTAGCACCTGTATCCACTACTGGCTGGCCACGCCCGAGGGCCCGGTCAAGCTGGTCATTGAAGGAGAGCGCCCTGTCTTTATGGTGAAGGTAGCGGACCGCGCCCAGGTGACCGAGGCTCTGGCCGGCGTGCCCTACGATTGGCAGCAGCTGGGCTTCCAGACCTTTGGCCGCGAGGAAGCGGCCATGCTGTATTTTCCCACTATCGACGCCCACCGCCGGGCCCAAACCCTGTTGCAAAATCGCGGCATCGACGTGCTGGAAGGGGATTTTCGTCTCCACGACCGTTACCTGATGGAGCGCTTTGCCCGGGGTGGCCTCTACTTTGACGGTCTGGCCCAAGCCAAAGACGGCTATACGGAATATCGCCAGGTGCGCCTCAAGGGTGCCGAGGTGCAGCCGGATTTCAAGGTGGTTTCCCTGGACGTGGAGTGCTCCGGCCAGTGCGAGCTGTATTCCATCGGTCTCTACGGCGATGGCGTGGAGGAGGTGCTAATGGTGGGGTTAGCGGAGGGCCAGCCGCAGAGTGCCGGTACCGCCATCTACTGGGTGGACGACGAGCGGGCCCTGCTTAAAGCGCTGGAGGCCAGGATCAAATGCCTGGACCCGGATATCATCATCGGCTGGTCCGTGGTGGACTTTGATTTTCGGCTGCTGTTGAAAAGGGCCGGGCGCCACGGCCTGCGCCTGAAGCTGGGGCGTGGTGGCGCTGATGCCCGCTGGCGGGATGGCCGGGAAGGCGGCCAGGGCTTTGTGACGCTGCCGGGCCGGGTGGTACTGGACGGCATCGACGGACTGAAGAGCGCCACCTACAACTTTGAAAGCTTCAGCCTGGAGTTCGTGGCACAAACCCTGCTGGGCAGGGGCAAGGATACCGAAGACGTGGACAACCGCCTGGCGGTGATTGAACACGACTTTCGCCATAACAAACCCAAGCTGGCCGCCTACAACCTGGAGGACTGCCGCCTGGTTTGGGACATTTTCCAGCACACCCGGCTGCTGGATTACCTGCGCCTGCGGGCCCAGCTCACCGGCCTCGAGCTGGATCGCAGTGGCGGCTCCGTGGCGGCCTTCACCAACCTCTACCTGCCCAGGCTACACCGCAGCCGCTATGTGGCTCCCAACTTGCCGGCCGACGGTGGCCTGGCCAGCCCGGGCGGCTATGTGATGGACTCCCGGCCGGGCCTTTACGACAACGTGCTGGTACTGGATTTCAAGAGCCTTTATCCCAGCATTATCCGCACCTTCAAGATCGATCCCATGGGACTGGTCGAGGGCCTGGCGGATGACGATGCCATCCCCGGTTTTCGCGGCGCGCGCTTTTCCCGTGATCGACACTTCCTGCCGGACATCATTACCAACCTCTGGGCGCAGCGGGACATCGCCAAGCGGGAGCAGGACGCCGCCCGCTCCCAGGCCATCAAGATCATCATGAATTCCTTCTACGGCGTGCTGGGTTCAGGGGGCTGCCGTTTCTACGACACGCGCCTGGCTAGCTCCATCACCCTGCGCGGTCACGAGATCATGCAGCAGACTGCCCGCTGGATAGAGGAGCTGGGCCACCAGGTCATCTACGGCGATACCGATTCCACCTTTGTCTGGCTGAGCGGCCAGCCCGGCCTCGAAGAGGCTGATGCGATCGGGAAGGGCCTGGCCAGCGAGATCAACGGGCGCTGGCGTCACAAGCTCAAAGAAGAGCTGGCGTTGGAGTGCGAGTTGGAGCTGGAATTTGAAACCCACTACCGGCGCTTTTTGATGCCCACCATTCGCGGCTCGGAGGCCGGTTCCAAGAAGCGCTATGCGGGTCTGGTGGTGAAAGGGAGCGAGGAAAAAGGGAGCGAGGAAAAAGGGAGCGAGGAAAAGTTGGTATTCAAGGGCCTGGAAACAGTGCGTAGCGACTGGACCGCCCTGGCCAAGCAGTTCCAGACCCAACTCTACGCGATGGTGTTCCAGGGGGAAGATCCGTCCGACTATATCCGCGAGGCGGTGGAGAAAACCCGGGCGGGGGACATGGACGAGCAGCTGGTGTATCGCAAGCGGCTCAGGCGCAAGCTGGAGCAATACGTAAAAAACGTGCCACCCCATGTACGCGCGGCGCGACTGGCTGACGATATGCGTCGCCAGCAGGGGCTGGCACCCCGCTACCAGAACAAGGGCTGGATTCGCTACGTGATCACCCTTAATGGCCCGGAGCCAGTGGATCACCGTCAGTCACCGATGGATTACCAGCACTATATCGACAGGCAGCTCAAGCCGGTGGCCGATGCCATATTGCCCTTCATAGAACTGGATTTTGACAGTCTGGTGGACGGCCAGCTGGGGCTGTTCGGAGTGTAGAATACCGCCCTCGCTCATCACCGGAAAACAAGCACTATGAACACGCCCCCCGCCCCCTATCCAGTCGGCACACCCGGCACTCCCTGGGGCGACGCGGAACGCGCCGAGTGGTTGTCGCGACAGCCCCGTCAACGCAGCTACGAGGCGGACGTACTGAGCGTGATCGAGCGCCTGCGCCCGAGCTTCGACGTGGAGGAGTACGGCCGCCTGGACTATGGCCCCGACAGCTATCGGCTGTTTGCGATCCGCAGCCGCGACTGGCGCGACGACCTGCCCGTCGTGCTGGTGACGGGCGGCGTGCACGGCTACGAAACCAGCGGTGTACACGGTGCGCTGCAGTTCGTCGAACAGCATGGGTTGGATTACGCAGACCGCGTCAACCTGCTGGTCGCGCCCTGTGTCAGCCCTTGGGGCTACGAGCGCATCCATCGCTGGAACCCGCACGCGATCGACCCGAACCGCTCGTTCCGCGATGGCAGTCCGGCTGAGGAGTCGGCGGCGCTGATGCGACTGGTGGCGCCCGTCCGCGATCGTGTGCTGGTGCATATCGACCTGCACGAGACCACCGATACCGACGAAACCGAGTTCCGCCCCGCGCTGGCCGCCCGCGACGGCAAGCCGTTCGAGCCGGGGGAGATTCCCGACGGTTTCTATCTGGTCGACGACAGCGAGAACCCCCAGCCCGGGTTCCAGCAGGCGGTGATCGCGGCGGTGGAGCAGGTCACTCATATCGCCCCGGCCGATGGCAACGGCGAGATCATCGGCTCGCCGGTGGTCGCGCCGGGCGTCATTGAGTACCCGCTCAAGGAGCTCGCTCTTTGCGCGAGCATCACCAGCGCCCCCTACAAAACCACCACCGAGGTCTACCCCGACAGCCCCCGCGCGACTCCCGGGCAATGCAATGCCGCGCAGGCTGTCGCGGTGTGTGCGGCGGTCGACTACGCGCTGGCGCACCGGTAAGAGCGACAAGGATCGGCGGTCGCGCGGCCTAGCGCGGCCCGACCCGGCCAGCGGATCGCCTCCACCGACGATCAAAAGTCGCCTCGACCTGCGACAGTGCCGGCATTCGCCAGCACTTCCATCGGCTGGCAGGCGAGCCAGCACGGTTTCGGGGCGCTGTGCCGATTGCTGCTCACCTGCCACCTATCGCCCCTTGCCCCGAGCCCAGCGTGGTATTCTGCACCACCAGGCGCGAGACCCGGGAAGTCGCCGATACCCTGGGCGAGCACGGCTTCAGTGCCCTGGCCCTGTATGGCGACCTCGAGCAGCGCGATCGACCGGACCTCGCTCCGCGCCCGTAGAGTCATCTGAAACGGCCTGCGCTTTGCTCGGCGATCTTCAATAGAACCTGAACCAGAGAGGGCTGACTACCAAGAACCATGAAAGTACCCAAGAGATTACAACCGCTGGTCGACGACGGCATGATCGACGAGGTCACCGCCCAGTTGATGAGCGGCAAGGAAGCACAGGTGTATGTGGTCCGCTGCGGCGACGACTTGCGCTGTGCCAAGGTCTTCAAAGAAGCCAGGCAGCGCAGCTTCAAGCAAGCGGTGCAGTACCAGGAAGGCCGCAAGATGCGCAACAGCCGCCGCGCCCGGGCGATGTCGAAGAAGACCCGCTACGGCCAGAAGGAGCAGGAACAGGCTTGGCTGAATGCCGAGGTCGATGCCCTGTATCGGCTGGCGTCGGCCGGCGTGCGCGTCCCCCAGCCATACGGCTTCGTCGATGGCGTGCTGCTGATGGAGCTGGTGGCCGACGACGAGGGCTACGCCGCCCCGCGTCTCGATGACGTCACGCTGAGCGCGGAGCAGGCCCGCGATTACCACGGCCAGGTGATGGCCGACGTCGTGCGTATGCTGTGTGCCGGCCTGGTACATGGCGACCTTTCCGAGTTCAACGTGCTGGTGGACCGCCATGGCCCGGTGATCATCGATTTGCCCCAGGCGGTGGATGCAGCCGGCAACAACAACGCGGCCATGATGCTGGAGCGCGACGTCGACAATATGCGCGCCTATTTCGGCCGCTTCGCCCCGGAACTGTTGGCTACCGATTACGGCAAGGAGATCTGGGCGCTTTTTGAGGCGGGTAGATTGCACCCGGACAGCGCCCTTACCGGGCATTTCGAGCATGACACCACCAGCGCCGACGTCGGGGACCTGATGGCCGTCATCGATGACGTTCGCGAAGAGCAGGCCGAGCGCATGGCGCCGGCTTGGGACGAGTAGGACGACGATTGCCGAAGGCTGCGCGGGCAAGGGGAGCAAGGCAAAGGAACCGGGAGAAGAGATGGGAATGGCCAGGCTGATCAGAATGACCGCACGCGCAGCGGTGGCACGCGCCAAGGCTTTGGCAAGGATGGCTATCCGGGCTTGTGGACTTGAAACCGAATTCACCTGATACCGAAACCCGACCGTTGGATTCAAGACGCTGTGCCGCGTGCCGGGGCAGGTTACCGGCTTGGCACGGGGGCCAGGGGGCGTAAAGGGAGAAAAACGAGCAGGTTATCAGGCGGTACGCGGAACTCAGGGCGCACTCAGCATGATCGGACGGTAACTCGGCGTCGCCGGCAAACTGCGGCTAAACCTGGGCTGCTGCTGGACCTGGGCAAGAAGGGGCTTATTCTTCTTACACCCATACCCTACATATGTAGGGTTCCCGTGTATGAAAGCCTTTGCTACTGTCCAGCACTAAAAGTTCAGTCTTTCATATAAGGTGTCGCAGTGACAAATTCAAGAAACTTATGCTCCTCTTTGGTTCCTCTTTGGTGCAGCAGAAAAATAGGCGGGATCACTCCCGGGAGAAACCGGGCATGAAGAACAACAATAAAAACTGGGGCCTGCTGTTGGGGATTGCACTGATTACGGCCCTTACAGCCTGCGGCGGCGGAGGCGGCGGTTCTGCCGATGTGTCCACTGATGAGCAGCCTGCGGATACCACGCCCGATGTATTCTCATTTGCCGCGCAAGTGGACGCGGCTCTGAATACACGGGTTGTGTCCGATTCGATTACGGTGATTGGAATTAACACTGCCGCACCGATCTCCATATCCAATGGTGAATACGCCATTGATGGAGGCGATTTTTCCGCTGAAGCTGGCACGGTCAATGAGGGCCAAACCGTACAGGTTCGTGTGACGTCTGCGAATGCGCTGTCTGCCAGTACCGTAGCGGTACTCTCTATTGGCGGCGTCAACGGTGAGTTTCTGGTTACCACACGGGCAGATAACACCGCGCCGGAGGCCACCATTCAGTTCCCACTTCCCAGCAGTCTCACCACGAGCGATACCATTCTGGTGCGCGGCACAGCAAAGGATGCGCACGGCAGCGATATTACTTCGGTACGCGTAAATGGCGTCGAGGCGGTGAGCGAGGATGGATTTGCCACCTGGAAGGCCGCTGTTCCTCTGGAATTTGGGCAAAATACGCTGAACATCGAAACCCGGGATACGCTGAATACCGATACGACTGCCGCCAGCGCGGAAATTATTTCCCGAACAGATCCTGAATTGGTTTTCCCCTCCACCTCAGCCCTCGACAGTGCAAATAACCGAGCATTGGTCGCTGACCCGGAGCTGGGCAGCCTGGTTTCGGTGGAACTGGATACCGGGTTAAGAACCATTGTTTCCGGCGCAGACCCGGAGAACGAAGGCTCACAGATTGGCGCCGGCACCGCATTTTCCAGTCCCAATGCCGTGGCCCTGGATGCCCTCAACAATCGCGTATTGGTAGCAGACACGGGTACCGACAGCCTATTTTCCGTGGATCTAACCACTGGTAACCGCGAAGTACTCTCCGGTACAGACGCGGACAACGGCAGTGTCTTGATAGGAGCGGGGCCCACCCTGGAATTTCCTTCGGCTGCGGCTCTCGACGTAGACAACAATCGCCTGTTGTTAATGGATGAGCGACTGGACGCCGTTATTGGGGTGGATCTGGCCACCGGTGACAGGGTTATTCTCTCCGGCGAAGGCAATGGTTCCGGGGTGGAATTCGGCTTCCCGACCTCGCTGACTTTTGATAGCGTCAATAACCGTGTCCTGGTTACCGACCCTCATTTTGATGCTGCACTATTTTCGGTAGATTTGGAATCCGGGCAACGTTCAGTTCTCTCCGGTGAAGATTCCAGTCAGGGGGGCGCCCTTGTAGGCGCCGGGCCGGGATTCGGGTCGCCCCAGGCGGTCGCCGTAGATATTGCGAACAATCGCGCTTTCGTTGCTGACAGTGCAGGCACCGCCGGAAGAATCTTCGCCGTAGACCTGGAGACCGGCAATCGCGAGATTTTCTCCGGGGGGATAAATATAAAGGACGAGATGGTGGGTCTCGGAACCCTCGTCAATTCGCCGTCTTTCCTAGAAATTGACCGCATCAATAACCGCCTTTTGATGGTGGACCGAAGACATGGGCTGGTATTTGTAGATTTGATTGGTGCCAGCCGTAAACTGGTCAATGAGCGAATCGGAACGGGCCCGGACATTTCATCCTCCGTGGGCAGTATTGATGTCGATCCGCTTCACAATCGCTTACTCACCACCGATCAAGCGCTTGATGTGATATTTGCAGTGAATGTCAGCACCGGTGAGCGCTCCATATTCTCTGGCGGTGACAAGGGCACAGGTCCAGCATTTTCCAGCTTGCGGTTTTCCGCCCTGGATAGCGGCAACAGCCGTCTGTTGGCCACCGATTTCGATAACCGCGCCGTCTATACCGTGGATTTAACCACCGGCGACCGCGCGATACTCTCCGATAACACCCGTGGTGCCGGCCCCGGATTTGCAAATCCGCGCGCGCTGACCGTAGACGCCGGGAACAATCGCATCCTGGTGACAGACTTCCAGGTGAAAGGGATTTTTGCCGTAGATCCGGACACCGGGGACCGAACGATAATCTCAGGAAACGACCTGGACAACGGCGGCGCGCTGATCGGCAGCGGACCTGAAATACAGAGACCTGAAGGCATAGCGCTGGACGCCGGGAATAATCGGGCTTTGTTGGTCGATGGCGGAAACGACGCTTTGATTGCTATCGATTTGGAGACCGGCGACCGCGCGGTATTGTCCGGGGCGGACCCGGATAACGCAGGCGCTCTGGTTGGAGCGGGTCCGGGTTTTGGTGATATCGAATCCGTTGTGGTGGATAGCGTCAATCATCGCGCTTTAATACCGGACTTTTCCAACAGTATGGTCATTGCCGTGGACTTGGCATCCGGTGATCGCAGTGTGATCTTGGGCCTTTCCCCAGAGAGCGGTTCTCTGCTCGGCGAGGGACCCGCAGTGGATTCGCCGACATTGGCGAGCCTGGACCCGGAGAAGGATCTCCTGTTTGTGCTCAATGCCGGGGACGCGGTGATGGCTATAGATCTGCAAAGCGGCGAGCGCGTGGTATTTTCAGACGGGCCGCAGCTAAATGCGGGAAGTTTTATCGAGTAAGCAAGAGGCGCGAATCTGCGGAACTCACTCTGGATAGACGGAAGCTCCCCCGCAGTATGACAATTGGAGTCTCCGTCCCGGATGGCACTGACTTAAGCGTTGCAGCCATCCGTAGGATGGGCACAAATCGGCAGGATTGCCGATTTGGACGCCGCAGGCGCCCGCGAAGCGGGCGAGCGCCATGGATGGCGCGAGTCAACGGAGCGTAGCGACGTGCCCATCATCCCCGGCTTTGATGGGCACGCTGCGCTTTGCCCGGTCCGGCCGCTCCAGGTATTCACGGCGCCTTCGGCCCGACAAAAATAGCGAATCCCGACTTGAATGGTACTCTTGAATGGTACTAAGTTAAGCGGAATCCCCCTGTAGGAGCCTGCTTGCAGGCGATCAAATCGCCTGGAGCGATTTGACGCAGCGAAGCTGCCCGAAGGGTTGGGCACAAGGATGTGCCCGACGAATTGAGGTCGCGGCAGGGTACCGGGAATGTTCGCCTGCAAGCAGGCTCCTACAGTGCAATCCTCAGGGGGTGGGAGCAGCTCGGGGCTTAAGTCAGTGCCATTCGCCTCCGTCCCCTCACAGGAGGCGGAGCCGGCAGGGATACGCTGTCTAAACCTTTTTTGCACAGGGTGCAACATACCAGCGATGGCCAAAATAACAGGGGAAGTGCTTATACTTTGCACGATAAAACGCCTTAAAGAATTTAAAAAAATCCTGTTTTTCTTCAAACCAGTATTCCCCGTAATTGGGGTCAAAAAAACAGGCGTCACCCCGCGAATTCCCTATTGGCTGGCCCAGCCACACCGCAATCGAGTGTCCAAACATTCGATTGCCAAATGCGACTCTGGCATAGCAGCTTTTTTGATACCCCTCAAGAGTATCAGTAATTTCCTTTTCGATCATTGGGCGAAAACTGCGGCCACTGGCAACTTCATACGACCGTTTATTACCTGGTGGCTTCGACCAAATTACCCGTCCTCCATAGCTATAGTCTATTCGAGCAACCCTTTTGAAATTAGCACTCGTCCTCAGGTCGTCAATGCCATAATGGCTCAGCCAAAGGGAGATTCGTTCATGCTGCGAAAATTCCCCATGCGTCCTCCACTTGCGCTGATCATGGGCAATCTCTCGGAGTTTTTTGATGTTTAGAGGGCCAACCCCACCTGAACCCAGTTCGTTGACCAGACTATCGCCATTCGCGTGATCCCGTATCCAGTGTGCGACCAGACTTGCGCAGATCCCCATATTGCGGTAGTGAATCCAGGTTGACATATGTGCTTGAGAAAAGCTCCATTGCTGATATCCATGGTGCGATTCTGCCAGACGTTTAACATTCATTAGGATCTCCGCTTACATTTCTATGCGCTGTTCTATCGCCATGGATTTGGTTTGGCTGTAGGTTAAGCTATTGTTCTCAAGCCAATCTCTAATTGCTTGATCCTGGTCAACACCACCGTATGACCAAATGGCAAAATCGTCACGAATCTTCCTGACCTTTCTAAAAGAAAAGTCGTAAGCAGAGTAGAGATAAAGACTTTCCAGTTTCTTAGCCAGCCCGCTTGGAAGGGTGGCTGCCTTTCTTTTCTTTGCGTGGCGGATGTAGTGTGCTGTCATTGCCGCACAAGTTTCGTGTCCACAATCCGCTGTAGGCCAGGTTCGCCATGAAGGGTGTGTAAAGCTTCATATAGTTTTAGTTGTTTTGCTTGCGGTATTCAGATCAGGATATTAAGTGATGAGGAAGGGCGTAGGCAACCCGGTAAATGTCGGGTAGAGACAGGAGTGTAGAGTGTTTCACATTTTTCTATTTGGGAGTCGGCAGTCAGTACCCTGTACGGTGCTGATTGTCAATGAGTAGGCTCAATGCAATGTTTATATAGGCGCCATTTGAAATTCCCATTTATCCCCTCTACTGAATCGAGCCTTCCGCGAAGCCTCTGGTTGCTGTGGGAGCGGATCATGGCCGCGACAAATTTTCCGGGAGCGCCATGGATGGCGCGAGTCGTTGCCCGGCTGGGGCTCGGCGATCGCGGCCGGCCGCGACATTGGGATTGGACAAAGGTGCCCCGACAACCCCCGCTGGATGACCGCATCGCGTTCCAGCCATCGATAAGCCTTTGCGACCGTCTTGCTGTTCATTTCCTGGTCACGGGACAATTGCCGGATAGATGGCAGCGGGTCACCCGGCGAAATGGTGCCCGCCCTGAGTGCCTCAGATTGATAGCCCGGCATTAGCACGTGGGGTCGTTTATGTATACCCGACATCTGTTGGGTGGCGGGTCGATAGCTTTACTTATAACCTCTACCAATCAGACTGAATGGTGCTATAGGTATGACCGGTTGTTGGGCCTGGGGTTTAACCTCCCGGGGCTCACGGTGCTGTCCGGTCAGCGGATAGCACAATAACCGTGTACTGCTCACCAACAGTGCAGCCGCTGCGGTATTTTTCTGGGTTGAAATTTTCCGCAGAATAATTTGTGTTAATCCCGGCGCCCCGGCGAGGTTGGGGCGGCTAATCACTTTCTGACATCTTTCCGTGCTTCAGGTACGCAAGGCGTCAGTAAATGGAAATTATAATATTATGGAGAACTTACAATGGCTGATCCCTTTTATGAAGCGCATATAAAGGTGCTCAATGCTGCCACTAAATATGGCGGGAAGCTCGGCTGGCGCTTTCACCAGAATATGCCCGAGTGCCGGCCAATAGTGGGCAGGGGCGTCTGCTGGGCGATTTCGCTCGAGTATCTGAAGCTTATTCGAAGAGGGTTCGACCCAGGACAGTATTATGGCGTTTATATGAGCGTCAGAAACGGCAGGTCGGTTTATCGCGGGGTAAATGTTGATGCATTGATGACTCTGGTTGCTGGAAACCGTAACTTGAACCATGGGCCAAATTATTTTGACTTACAATTGCAGAGTCAGAACGATCTCATCGTTCTTTGCCGCCAAAAGGATGTTGATCTGAATCCAGTAGAGATTCTCTCCCATGCAGATCGAATGGCAAATGGCGAAATCAACCGCAATATGCTCGTTTATATACGTGGGGAAAACGGCGGACACGCGATGGCCTACAGAGTATTTGCTAGCAAAATCCGCTTCTTTGACCCAAATTTTGGCGAGTACTTGTTTAGTTCGCCGATGAATTTTATGAATTTTTTCACCTATTTTTTGCCGACCATGTACGGAGATTCCTACGAAACCTTCTCCTATGTTGACCTTTCTGCCTAAGGTGACCACTGCAGCCTCGACAGGCCGATTTGAGCGGGAATCATGAAGAGAGATAGCGCCCCAATGGCACTAAGTTAAGCGCAATTGGCCCGATGTAGGGGGGATAAGCGAAGCGCATCCACCACTCGAGCAGCCGGCTTCTGGTGGATGCGCTTCGCTTATCCACCCTACAAAAATGCCCGTCCCTCTTAACTTAGCGGCATTCAGATAGCGCTCTTGCCGACCGGCGCCATCGCCAGGAGGATGTTGCGCAGGAGCGAAGGGGTTGAATTGAATCAATACCAGCGGGCATTGCGGCCCGCCGGCATTCCGCTCTCAGCCAGCCGGCTCAGAGGCTAACGGTGGCTCCCAGCGTCCAGGTCAGGGGTGAGCCAGGCGTGGTCCAGAGCTTGTGATAGGAACTCACGTAGTATTTCTCGTCGAGCAGGTTATCGACGTTCACGGTCAGCTTCAGTTTGCCGGTGGCCTGGTAGGAGCCCAGCAGGTTGACCAGTGTGTAGGAAGGCAGGATATAGCTGGGATCGATGGTTTCCCCCAGGCGGTCGTCCACATAGTTTACGTGGACGCCGAAGGTGGAGGCTTTGCCGCCGACGGTAAAGCTTTTCACCAGCATCAGGTTGGCGCTGTTTTCAGGAATGTTGATCAGCGGGCTTCCGGCGGGGACGTCCACGCCCCAGTCGACGTTGGTGATATCGTTGCTGGTTTCGGCATCGACATAGGCGTAGTTGAACAGCAGCCGCAAGGTATCCGTCAAATCCCCGGTGATATCGATTTCAACCCCCTGGCTCTCCGCTTCGCCGAGGGCGGCGGAAGATCCCGGGTGCGCGGGATCGGCGGCGACAATATTGGATTTCTCCATCTTGAAGAGCGCGATGGTACTGCTCAGGGCGCCGTCGAGTGCTACCAGTTTTGTACCCAACTCGTAGGATTTGCTCTCCTCCGGATCAAAGGCGGTGCCGAAGAAATCCACTCCGCTGTTGGGGCGGAAGCCCTCTGAATAACTCGCGTAGACGGACAGGGTGTCGCTGGCTTCATATACCAGGCCGGCGCGCGGACTGGTGGCCGTCTGGGACTGGCGGCTTTTCATTTCCGACCGGCGGTTTTCAATGTCCTGGCTGAAGTTGTCATAGCGGAGGCCCAGCAGCACTTTCCAGTGTTCGCTCAAGTCGATCTGGTCCTGGAAGTAGAGGCCCCAGGCGCTCTGCTTTTCCAGCCTGTTGGCCAGCGGCGAGCCTTCCGGTGCAACCTGGCCATATACCGGATTGAAGACGTCCACCGAGTAGGTGGGTTTTCCTGCGTCGACGCGCCAGCGGTCCTGCTGGGATTCGAGTGCATATTCGTAGGTGTCGCCGCCCACGATCATGTGGTGGGTGAATGCACCGGTTTCAAAGGAGCCGGACAACTCGATGCGGGCGGATGTGTCCTCGGCATCGAAATCGCGGCAGCGCTGCCAACGGGAAAGGGTTTGGCCGTCGACGTAGAGCTGCTGACGGGGGGCGGCAAGTTCTGCTTCGGTGACGCAATCCTCAAAGGAGGACGCCCGGTAGTTGGCGCCGGCGAGGATAAACCAGCCGTCGTTCAGGTCGTGCTGCAGAACCAGTTGGTGGCCATTGGCATTGACTTCACTCGGTCCGTCCCCGGGTTCACCGTAGAAGTTGGAAACCGGCACTTTTCCGGGGTCCCCGTCGATGGCGACGATACCGCGGTCGAAAGACGTCGCCTGTTTCAGGTATTCCGCTTCGTAACTGAGAGAGGTGTTTTCGGTGAGCGCAACCAGGAACGACGGGGTCAGAACGGTCTTTTCCGATGTCACGGTGTCGCGGAAGCTTTCGCCGTCCTGGCGGGCGCCGTTGATACGGAAAGCCACCCGGTCGTTCAGGGTGTCCGCGTAGTCGCCCTCGAGGCGGTAAGTGTCGTAACGTCCGGCGGTCGCGCGCAGGTAACCTTCACCCTTGCGTTCGAACCCCGGCTTCCTGGTAACGATATTGATGGTACCGCCGGGCTCGCCGCGGCCGAACAGGGCGGAGCCCGGGCCTTTCAGGACTTCGATGGTTTCGACATTGGAGGCATCCCGGTTGCCGCTGAAGCCGCGGCCGCCGCTGAAGCCGTTGACCAGGTAGCCGGAGGGCAGGTTTTCATCCCCTGCGAAGCCGCGAATGGCAAAGCTGTCCCACAGGCCGCCAAAGTTGTTCTGGCGGGCCACGCCGCTGGCGATATCCAGTGCGCTCTGCAGTTCCACTGCGCCCAACTCAGCCAGCGTGTCCCCTGAGAGAACCTGGGTTTGCTGGGGCAGGGATTCCAGGGGAGTGTCGCCGCGATAGGCCTGTTTCTGGGCGGTGACGCTGATCTCTTCAACGGTCGATGGAGCCTCCCGGGCCAGTGATTGTTGGGCGGCGGTAAGCCCGAGTGTGGCGGATATCGCGCACGACAGCAGTGTCCTGCCGGGGTTAGGGGGAGTGGGCATGGCAATTTCTCGTGGTGGCGTTAATTTATCGGGCGCGTATTTTTAAATATAACGATTCTCATTTGCAAGTGTCGCCAGCGATTTATTGTGCGCCAAGCAAAACTGCCGTCCGTCTCCCCGCCGCCGTCACAGCGGCGCCAGCGCCTTCGCCAACTGGGGTTGGCCGGCGAGGGAAATGGTGGAGAGGGCGGGGGACGGGGATTGTTTCGCCATCGACGCTGCGCCCCTCGACTGGCGCTTCCCCCGGGTGGCCCTGGCGGAGGACTCGCCAATGCGATTGTGCAGCTGCGGTCTTGGGGCTGTTGTCCGGGGCGAGCGACAGCGGCAAGGGCTGGCCAGAAACCATTTAGCTGTGGTGCTGAATGAGAATCAGGTTCTCGAGAAGAGAGAGGAGGGAATGGGCGGGGCTCGCTGTGCCGCTGCGTCTTTGTGCTCTTGGGCCAGCGGTAGGTCAGTCCAGGATAAAGCCCAGCTGGCGAGCCTTCAGGACAGCCTGTGTGCGGTTGTCACAGCCGAACAGCTTCAGTAGATCTGAAACATACTCTCTGACGGTGGTGGGGGAGATATTGAGCTGCGTCGCTATTTCCTTGTTTGGCAGGCCGAGTGCCAGAAGTTCCAGGGTGGCAATCTGGCGCGGTGAAAGTACTGCGGGCCCGGCATTATCCTGTCCGCCGATAATGACCACCTCGCCTTCCATGATGTTCTTCAGCGCCTTGACTATGGTCGCTTTGGAGCTGGTTTTGGCAATAAAGCCGTCCGCCCCCAGCTGCAACATCTGCTGGATGCTGACCTGGTGATCGACGGTGGAAACGACAACCAGTGGCAGGGCAGGGTAGCGGGCTTTCATTTCCTTCAGGCCATTGAGCCCACTAGTACCCGGAATATGGATGTCAAACAGGACCAGGGCAATATTCTGATGACTCGCCAGAGTGGCCATGGCTGCAGGGAAGTCACCCGCCTCGATGATCTGGACCTCGGGAAATACCTCCTGCAACAACAGGCGAAGGCCATCCCGGTAAAGTTCGTGATCTTCGGTTATCAGTACCTTAACAGTCATTCGAATGGCTCATTCTGGTCGATCTGCCTTCCCGCTTGCCGGCCGGACGCTATTGCATCTGACGGGATGCAGTCCCTCAAAATCCTGTTATAGAGGGATAAAATCGAATTTTATACCGGGATTAGCTGCGCACGAGTAACAGTGGGTACTTGCCGGGAGTGTAATTTATCACTTCCGGCGCCCTGGCACCATTTTCGTCTATGCGGGCGTGTGGAGTTCCTGTTGCGCCTGGCGACGCCTGGCGGCAAGGTTCAGCAGGGCGCGCAACTGGGATGGGAGAACCGCCGTCGACAGGGCAATCCAGTTGTCCGGCAGTGAGGTATCGGGATCACAGACACAGGCAGCCACGGTTTCCCGTGCCAGCACGCCCGTCTCCTTTGAAGACAGGGATGCACTTCTGAGGCTGGGATAGTCGCAGAGTAGTACAGAGGGGGGTGCACCGGATTGGCAGGCCGTTTCCACGGAACTGAAAGTCAATACCGGGCAGCGCCACTTGTGCAGGCGTTCAAGAATCGCGTCCCTGAGTTCATTGTCCTGAAAAGCCAGCGCCACCACAGGTTGGCTCTCATCCAGCCTGAGCGGCTCCCGCTGGTTCGATGAAACCTGTCCCAATCGTGGCGCACAGATTTTAAAACAGCTTCCCTTTCCCGGGGCGGATATCATTTTCACCGGGTGATTCAACAGTTCAGAAATATGCCTGACAATGGACAGGCCGATACCAGAGCCGTCCACTTGCACTGGATCCTTGACTGAACGGTGATAAATATCAAAGACATGCTTCTGGTCTTCCTCATCCATGCCGCACCCGGTATCCAACACCTGGATAACAACATTTTTACCACGCCGCCGGCAGCCTACAACGACCCTCCCTGTATCGGTGTATTTAATCGCATTGGAAATCAGGTTGCGCAGCATCCGCTCCAGCAGTACCGGATCGCTGAATACCTGCAGGGAGCACGGGTGAAACGTCAGTTGAATGCCCTTGTCTGTTGCCAGCATTCGGTATTCATGCTGTAGCCGGGAGAATAAATCCGCGAGAGATACTGGCTTGAGATCAGGCTTTATCCCACCGGATTCCAGCTTGCTCAGATCCATGATGGAATGGAATGACTCACTCATCTGTCGGTGCGTATTTTTTAACCGGTTAAATATCTTTTTACCATCCAACCCATGAACATGTGGCTTCAAATGCTCCAGAAAAATACTCATCGAATTGATCGGTTGGCTCAAGTCGTGACTGCTCTGGGCGATAAAGCGGGACTTTGCCTGGCTGATGTATTCTGTTTTAAGTTTTTCCTCACGCAGAGCTCTTATACGCAGTATCAACGCGGCAGCGTGAACAAGCATATGTAAAATCTGCACATAAAGAACGTGAATCATTTTATACGATACCGTGACTTCCTGGGGCGATCCTTTAGGCCCTTGAGTAGTCACAATCACCTGTAACATGGACAGTATCAAGGGGAGCCATCCGAGAATATAGATAGTGTAATAACGGCCTTCAGCGTGTACTTTGGCAACACCCGAACTGAGAATGACCATCCACGCAATCGCGTAGTTAAATGCATACAGAAGCATGTTCGTTCTGAATGAAGCCATTGTGCTCGCAATGGAGATAACAACAGTTATTAGCGCCGCCGCTGCAAAAGCGTGATACCACCTTCCGGAGTTCCGGTTAACCTGTAGAAAGCTTGCGGCAAAAGCCAGTTGCGAAAACAGTGTCGAAGACATCAATACCCAGAATAATGCCGTCTTATCATAGGTTGATTGCCATAGAACCGCCGGGATGCTGCTGTGCTCCAGGTAGTAGAAGAGCATCAACAGCGAAGAGAGTGAGGCCCAGAAAAAGGCTATTTCTGCCGTTAATAACCAACAGATAAAGCCAAGCAGGATCAATCCGAGAATGATGCCGATCGCGATTTTGAACGCATAATCCATCTGCGTTTTCCAGATTTCGTACTGACGGTCGCTTATCAGCGCCATGTACGGATACCAGGCAACGAATCGAGCCTTCAACTCAACAACCATCAGGTAAGACTCTCCCGCCCGCTGCTTGACGTCTACCGCGCGGCCGATGGTGTTGATGTCAGTTGAGCCCGGATAGTCTGAGTTCCTGAACGTATGAACAACCTGCCCATCACTTCCCCTGATCAATACCCTGGGCTGCTGAAAGCCAAAATTGCTGATGTGTAATACCCAGTCACTGTTTTCCGTATTGTTCACAATATGCGTATACAACCAGTATCGACTGTGTTTACCAAAGTCGGGCGTCAGGCCAAAAGCTTGGTTTTGAGGGGACAGATCGGGAGCATTTTCCAGTGTCAGCCCCTCCGGTATGGGCAGAAAACCGGAGGAATAATTGAGAGAGGCCAGGGGGTAGCGGGTATCAGTTTTTGTTAACTCTATGGGGGAGAAAGGGGAGAAGGATTGGACCTCCGGCTCCGGGGAGTCCGGACTCATTGCCTGGACAGGGCTGAACCCGGTCAGCAGTGCTGCCAGGCAAGTGATCAGGACCGGGTAGAATTCAGGCAGACACAATGCTTTTCGGATCATGCTACTTCCCGGGAAACCTATAAACGATTTGGTGGCGATACTGGTTTACAGAGGCGCGTCTACTGCCTTCTACTGCCTGCAAGGGGACAAAATGGAAAGCGACTACTGAGCGAGCCAGAGGCTTCCCAAGTAATGGACCGGATTGGAACCGGGTAAAGTGCCGGGTTTCCCGGCTTCTGTCAATGCTGTTTACCTGACAGCTCACTCCGACATTTTCGAGGTGGCCGTCTCCCGCCTTAAGACGTAATCTTGACCGGATAGCATGCGTTGCAAGGAGGGAATAGATTCGGATTCCGCGGGGGGACGGTCTGCTGGCGGTTTGTTTCCAGGCGGCGCTGAGAGCCGGGATCGCGGCCATGGGCCGCTCCTACTGGGCGGGCCTTTGGCCCGCATGCCGAGCTGGAGCTCGGCGCGCCCAGGAGAAGCGGCTCTGCCGCTTTTGCGGAGCTGGCGGCGGGCGTTCCCGAGCTCCGCGGTCCCGGGATTCAAACTAGCTAAAAAGCGCTTCGTCAATCATCCCCTGGGAGGCTCCCAGGCCAAGCGAACTCTGCTGTGTATCGTAGGGTAGCCAATTTGCAATAGGTGCATAGGGACAAGCGACGACTCCATGATAGGGATCGAGAAAAATGATCTCGGGGCGGAAAGGGCGTCTGCCGAGACAAAGGGCCACATGTCCGCCCCCATTGTGATTCCAGTTGAGTGAAACGATTGCAGGTCTCTGCGGCGTGCAATTCGCGAGCTGAATGGGAATGGCAGCTGACCCGGGGCCAGGCATCATCCAAAGCCACCGATGTTGCGGCAAGTACCGTTGCAATGAAAAAAAGATATCTCCCAGGGAGGCACCACCCCGACCGCCACCCCAGCGCCATGCATTGGCCGGTGCCGCGGTTCTCTGCAGTGGTTGTCCGTTCGCGAACCTTGTAATATCAGCGTTTCCAATTTGCTGAGCCTGCCTGATCCAGAGTTGTGCGATTCCCCGTGTAAGGTTTCTGTTGAGGACGTGCTTGACCAGCATGATCATGCTGGCGACGGCGCAGTCATTTGGAAGATTTTGCTGATAGACATCATAAGTATAATTTTGCCCATTGTAGGCAAGATTGGAGTTTTGAATCCAAGGCATAAATTACCGATCCTTCAAATGGCGCTGGTTTCGCTCCCATGCTTGCGTCGCCTGGAGCATTCGGAAAACGGATATTAAATTAGGAGGGGAGGCGTGGACAACCCGACAAATGTCGGGTAGACACAGGAAAAATCACAATGCCGACACAGTAACGTCGCACTGGACTTGGCCAGATGTCCGTGGCCCTCGTTTTTATCTATCCTCTCTAGAAACGTCTTTATCTATGCCGTAGGAGCGGTCCCTGGGAACGCCGAGCTCCAGCTCGGCTGGCGGGCCGCAGGCCCGATCGCGGCCATGGGCCGCTTCTACGGCGGGCCTTTGGCCCGTATGCCGAGCTGGAGCTCGGCGCGCCCAGGGGAGGGCCGCTTTTGCGGAGCTGGAGCCTTCAGCTTCTTATAAAAAGCTCCGCGGTCCCAGGTTTCCGTAACTGCTGGAGAGAATCGAATATGAGTGCCAACGTCGATCAGAATATCCGCCCGGACTATGACCGGGAGATCCAGGATATCGCCGACTATGTCCTTGATTACCGGATAGACTCAAGCGAAGCCTGGGACACGGCGCGCAACTGCCTGATGGACACCCTCGGCTGCGGCCTCTTGGCGCTGCGCTTTCCCGAATGCACCAAACACCTGGGGCCGATCGTCGAGGGCACCGTGGTGCCCAATGGTTCGCGGGTGCCCGGCACCCGGTTCCGCCTGGACCCGGTGAAGGCGGCCTGGGATATCGGCTGTATTGTGCGCTGGCTGGATTACAACGACACCTGGCTGGCGGCGGAGTGGGGCCATCCGTCGGACAATCTGGGCGCGATTCTCGCGGTGGCGGATTATTTGTCGCAGAAACGCATCTCGACGGGCACAGAGCCCCTGCTGATGCGCGATGTTCTGGAGGCCATGATCAAGGCGCACGAGATCCAGGGGGTGCTGGCGCTGGAGAACAGTTTCAACCGCGTGGGCCTGGATCACGTGTTGCTGGTGCGGGTTGCTTCCACAGCGGTGGCCGCGAAGCTGAAAGGCGGGAACCGCAAGCAGCTTATGGCTGCACTGTCCCACGCCTGGGCGGATGGTGGCGCGCTGCGCACCTACCGCCACGCTCCCAACGCGGGCTCCCGTAAGTCCTGGGCCGCGGGTGATGCCACTTCCCGCGCTGTGCGCCTGGCGGATATCGCCATGCGCGGTGAAATGGGCATTCCCGGCGTGCTGACGGCGAAGCAGTGGGGTTTCTACGATGTGTGCTTCAGCGTTACCAACGCGGATCACAAACTGAAAGCCGCGGAAGACCGCCGGTTCAAGTTCCCGCGGGGCGCTTCACCAGACTACGCGAGCTACGTGATGGAAAACGTGTTGTTCAAGATTTCCTTCCCGGCGGAATTCCACAGCCAGACCGCCTGTGAGGCGGCGGTGATTCTCCATCCGCAGGTGAAGGACCGCATCGACGAGATCGACCGGATCACAATTACCACCCACGAGTCCGCGATCCGCATTATTTCCAAGGAGGGACAGCTCGCCAACGCCGCGGACCGCGATCATTGCCTGCAGTATATGACCGCGGTGCCGCTATTGTTTGGCAACCTGGTGGCGGAGCACTATGAAGACAGCTTCCACGATGCGCATCCGGAGATCGACCGGCTGCGGGAGAAAATGGAAATCGTCGAGGACAAGCGCTATTCGGAGGAATATCTCCACCCGGACAAACGCTCCATCGCCAATGCGGTGCAGGTGTTTTTCAAGGACGGCTCGTCGACGGAAAAAGTGGAAGTGGAATATCCCATTGGTCATCGCCGGCGCCGGAAGGAGGGGATTCCGCTGCTGGAGAAAAAATTCCGGGACAGTCTGGAGACCCGTTTTCCGGCCGGGCGCTGTGAGCAGCTGTTTTCCCTGTGCAAAGACCAGGAGCTGCTGGAGCGGACTCCGGTGCATGAATTTATGGATTTGTTTGTTATCTGACCGAGATCGCGGCAACCGCCATGGATGGCGGGAATGCCGATTGTGCATGGAGCACACAATCGGCCATGGGCCGCTCCTACACCTTCTTTATCACTTCCTGTAGGAGCGGCCCATGGCCGCGATTGATCTCTCCGTAATGAAAAAGCCCCGGCTGTTACACCGGGGCTTTTCTTTACAAGCGAAATCAAGTTCGATCAGAATTTGAACTCGGTGCCGATACCTGCGTAACTGCGCTCGTAACCGTTCGCGGCGCTTTCGTCGGTAAAGAAACCGAAAACCTTGGCCGCAGCGGACAGCTTGTAGTCCACACCCAGGCTGTAGGTCTCCGCCTCGGCCACCACGATATCGGACTGGCCGTACTGGGCCTTCATGGTCCACTGGTTGATCTTGTAGGCGGCGGAGGCCATCCAGCCATCCTGTTCGCTGCCGTCGGGCCTTTCCTGCTCTTCGTAAAGCGCACCTACCTGCACCGTGCCAATGTTGTACTGGGCCACAAGGCGCTGTACATCCCAGTCGTTGGCTTCCACGTCCTGGTCGTAGGCGTAGGCCAGGTAGACGCCGTAGTTATCGTAGGCGAGGGACACGGAAGTGCCGTTGTCGCGGGTGATATCCTCGCCGAACTCATCCCGGCCGATTATCTCGTCCTTGTGGCTGATGTAGTCGGTGGACAGCTTGAAGCCGGCGAAAGAGGGCGTGGTGTACTGCAGGCTGTTGGATTCGCGGTTGTCACTCTTGGTGATTACGCTCTTGATATCGCCTTCCAGGTCGTTGAACAGATCGACCTTGTTCTGTGCCACCTTCATCGGAGTATCGAACTTGCCGCCGATCACCTGACCGAAACCGCCTTCCAGGCCCGCGTAGATATTGCGCTGCTCGAAGGTTTCTTCCGCCTCCCCGTCGATATCCACCTGGTACTCCATCTTGTAGATACCCTTGATTCCGTTGTCGAAGGGCAGCTCGCCCTTCACGCCGAGGCGCGAGGCGTTGCTCTTGATATCGGTATTGGAGCCTTCGCCTTCGTCGGCGGATTGAAAGTCCACATTGGCCTTGCCGTAGAACTCGAATACCTCGGCGCTGGCCAGGGCCGGAGTCAGGGCGACGATGGCCAGGGAGATTGCGGTCTTTTTCATCGGTCGTCTCGCACAGTTTATGGTTTTGGAACAGGGGCGGGTGGTGTCCGGGCACCCGGCCTCAAGTTGGTGCGAATTCTGCGAGCCGAAGATTACAAGAGTGTTAAAGATGGCACTTTTCTTTAGAAATTGTGACTGCATGGTGCCAGCTTATACAGGAAAGACACTTTATTTGATCCAATGGCACTGAGTAGAGGCCCAAGGGCAGCCCCTGTTTTGCGCCGGGCCGGAAAATCTGGCACAACAAACGCTTCGGCACAGGATGTGGACTGACACTATGCAATGGTTGGTGGGGCAATGGGCGGTGGGCGCAAGAACGGCGGAAGGGCGGAACCCGCTTTCGCTGACACTGTTGCTTTGGAGCTACGCCCTGGCGATTGCCGCCGTGGGCTGCCTGCCCCGGATTCCCCCGCCGATATTTCTCGCCGCACCGGCCGCCGCGCTCCTCTGCTGCGCCCTGTTGCTGCCGTCCCACCGGCGCCTTGTGCCGCTGCTTTTGGCGGTATTTGCAGGGGCGGGGTGGGGCAATTGGCACAATCGGCAGGCACTGGAGGAGCGCCTGCCGCTCAGTGACCACGGTGCCGACTTTCTGTTACAGCTCGAAGTGGTTTCCCTGCCGGAAAGCCGGATCTCCGCCCCCCACGGCGGCGACTTCGAAGTCCCGGTCAATCTGCGTTTCAGCGCGCGGGTGCTGGGACAGTTGGAAGGCGGCGAACTTTCGTCGCCGCCCCAAGGGCAACTGCTGGATCTCACCTGGTACCGGGCGGATGCCGACATCCGCCGCCAGCTGCGCGCCGGCAGCCGCTGGAATTTGCCGGTGCGCCTCAAGCGCCCCCGCGGCAGCGTCAATCCGCACGGATTTGATTACGAGGGCTGGCTGCTGCGCCGCGGTGTTTACGCCACCGGCTATGTGCGCCCGGGGGATCACGCGCCGCAATTTCTCGACAACTTCAAGGGGCTGCCGGCGATGCGCCACTGGCTGCGGGACCGGCTGGTGGAGCAGCCGGCGCGGCGCCCGGAGCTGTTGCGCGCGCTTCTGCTCGGTGACCGGGGCGGGCTGGAAAGCGACGACCGCCGCCTGCTGCGGGAGACGGGCACCGCGCACCTGCTGGCGATTTCCGGCCTGCATGTGGGCATGGTGGCTGGTTTTTTCCTGCTGATCGGCAATCTGCTGGGGCGACTTATCGGCGCGGTGACCGGGACCTCGAGCTTTGCGCCGGCGGTGTTTCTCGCCCTGGCCGGCTCTCTGGGCTACACGCTGCTGGCGGGGGCGCCGCTGTCCGCACAGCGGGCCCTGGCGATGACCTGGGTGCTGCTGCTGGCCTGGCAGTGGCGGCGCAGAATCGGTCCCGGCCTGGCCTACAGCCTGGCGTTGGCGCTGGTATTGACGCTGCAACCGCTGGCATTTTTCGGCGCCGGTTTCTGGCTCTCCTTTATTGCCGTGGGAGCGCTGCTGCTCGCTTTCAGCCATCGCGTGCGGCTGCGGCGGGGCGCAGAGGATACCGAACCGGGGTACGCTCGGCGGATAGTCCGCGGTTTTGCCGGCCTGCTGTTCAGCCAGTGGGTGGTGACGCTGGCATTGCTGTTGCCTTCACTGGTGTTTTTCTCCGGTTTCAGTCTCGCCGGGATGTCGATGAACCTGGTGGCAATCCCCTGGCTGGGCCTGCTGATACTGCCGATGCTGCTGTTGGGTACCCTGTTGATCTGGACTCCGATGGGCGGTTGGTTCATCGGCTTTGCCGGCTGGCAACTGGATCTGTTGATGGAGTTTCTCGAACAGGGCCGGGCCCTGTTGCCCGCCTGGCAGACGGCGGGGCTACCGATTGGGGAGGGAGGTCTGTTGCTGGCGGCGCTGGGCGTTCTGCTGTTGCTGTTGCCCGCCGGACTCCCCGGGCGCCGGTTGGGCTGGCTGTTCCTGTTGCCGCCGCTGCTGCCGTTTCTGCCCCTGGCCTCGTCGAAAGAGGAGTTCCTGCAGGTGACCGCGCTGGACGTGGGCCAGGGGCTGGCGGTGGTGTTGCGCACACCGCAGCAGCGGTTGCTGTACGACGCGGGCCCGCTCTCCGGTTCCGGCTGGAGTGCGGGCAGCCAGATCATTGCGCCCTATCTGCTGGGGGAGGGGATGCCCGCGTTGGATGGCGTCGTGATCAGCCACGGCGACCGGGATCACGCCGGCGGGCTCCCCGGCCTGGCGGAATCCCTGCCACTGGGCCGGCTCGTTGCGCCGGGCCGGTTGGCGGACAGACTGGGAGAGCAGTTGGGGCGGGATACGGGAACCTGCATCGCCGGCCTTCGGGAGCAACTGGGCGATCTGGAATTCCAGTGGCTTTGGCCGGACACAAGAAATCTCTCGGGTGAGGACAACGATCACAGCTGCGTGGCACTGGTCCGGTGGCGCGGGATACGGATTCTGCTGGCGGGGGATATTTCCAGTGGCGTGGAACGGCAATTGTACCGCCGGCATCCCGGCTTTGCACCAGTGGACCTGTTGATCGCGCCCCACCACGGCTCGCGCAGCTCCTCGTCCCGGGCTCTGATCGACTGGGCGCGGCCGCGCCGGGTGGTGTTCAGCGCCGGGTTTCGCCACCACTTCGGCCACCCGCATCCCGAAGTGGTGGACCGCTACCGCGACAGCGGTGCCGAGCTGTTCAACACCGCGGAGTCCGGAGCGGTGGCATTCACTTGGCAGGCGGCGCTGGGGGAACCCCGAATCGACCTGGCCCGCGCGGCGCAGAGGTTCTGGTATGCGGCTGAATCGGTTGGAAAGAAGGATTGAGGGGAATGGTACTAAGTTAAGGTTCTGTGGCCGCCCTGTTACCGGGCAGGTTTTGCAATCGGGTTCACACGGACGAAAGAGACGACTGGTAGAGGCTTAGCCAGCGGGGCCGGCTGTGGTAGAGTCTCCCCCGAGATTTTCCCTCCGCAGTCTGGGACCAAGAAAAGTGTTAGAAATAATAAAATCCGGCGGCTGGTTGATGCTGCCCATCCTGCTCTGTTCCGTTGCCGTCATCGCCATCTGCATCGAGCGCCTGTGGACCCTGAATCCGCGCAGGATAGCCCCCCGCACCCTGCTGGGCGAAGTCTGGGGCTGGTTGAAGAACAACCAGATCAATGGCGACAAACTCAAGGAGTTGCGGGATTCCAGCCATCTGGGCCGCATTTTCGCCGCCGGCCTGTCCAACTCTCGCCACGGCCGCGACGTGATGAAGGACAGTATCGAAGAGGCCGCCAGCCAGGTGGTGCACGAACTGGAACGCTTCCTCGGCGCCCTCGGCACCATCGCCGCGGTGGCGCCGCTGATCGGCCTGCTGGGAACGGTGGTGGGGATGATCCAGGTGTTTACCGCGATCATGCTGGAGGGCACCGGCAATGCGGGTGTACTCGCGGGGGGTATCTCCCAGGCGCTGATCACCACCGCCGCCGGCCTCACCGTGGCGATTCCCGCGCTGATGGCGCACCGCTACTTCCAGCGCCGGGTGGACACCATCGTGGTCACTATGGAGCAGGAGGCCGTCAAGCTGGTGGATGCGCTGCACAGCGACCGCCGTATCGAAGCGGCCTGAGCAGGAGGGCGCTATGCAGTTTCGCCGCCAGGCCCGGGAACAGGATGGAGTCAACCTCACGCCGCTGATCGACGTGGTGTTCCTGCTGCTGATTTTCTTTATGGTCTCCACCACCTTTACCAAGGAGAGCCACCTGAAGCTGGACCTGCCGGAAGCGGCGGGGCCCCAGGCGGACAATCCGCCCAGGACCATCGAGGTAGTGATCAATGCGGATGGCTCCTACGCAGTGGACGGCCGCGCGCTGATCAACAAAAAGCTGGCCACCCTGAAATCGGCGCTGTCGGAAGTTTCCGCGGGCGAGTACAATCGCCCACTCGTTATCACGGCCGATGCCATCGCCCAGCACCAGGCCGTGGTCCGTGCCATGGATGCCGCCGGCCAGTTGGGTTTCGTCCACCTGAGTATCACTACGCGGCAGCCCTCCGGAGAGCAGGAGACGGGGGACTGAGCCGAATGGCACTAAGTTAAGCGATGAACTTGATGCGAAGGGCCTGATGCCGGGAGCTGTTTGCGGGACTGTCTGCGAGAGGGACCTCGCGGACAAGCCTACAGGGATGTATTCACGGCGTGTCCCGCAAACAGCTCCCGGTAGCAGGCCCGCCCGAAAGCCTTAACTTGGCGCCATTCGGGACTAAGTCTTTTTTCCGCTCTCTGTTTTTGTGGTCTGAAACAAATATCCTATGGATAAAATCGCTAACCCGGTGGCGCCCGATCACCGGGGCTCGAAAACCTACCGCCGCCTGCTCACCTACGCTCTGCCTCTCTGGCCGGTCTTCGCCCTCGCGGTGTTCGGTTTCATGCTGTTTTCCCTCATGAATGTGAGCCTGATCGCAGTGACCGAACTGTTGCTCGACGCGGTGGGGGCGGGCATCCAGGCGGGCCGCGGTTTTCTCTCCAGATATGTCGCCGGCTATTTCCCCGGCGGGATCATGCCCCAGGAGACCGCCCGCTGGCTGATACCGCTGGCGATGCTGGGAATTATCCTGTTTCGGGCCATTGGCAATTTTATCGGCAGCTACGGCCTGGCCTATGTGGCGCGCTCGGTGATCCACAAGTTGCGTACGGAACTTTTCTCCCATATTGGTGAATTGCCCAGTGCCTATTTCGATCGCTATACCGGCGCCTACCTGATTTCCAAGGTGTCCTACAATGTGGAGCAGGTGACCAACTCCATTACCAAGGCACTGAAAATCCTGATCCGGGAATCCTTCACCACCATTGGCCTGCTCACCTACCTGCTCATGGTGAACTGGAAACTGACCCTGACTTTTTTCCTTTTCGCGCCACTGATCGCCGTAATCGTGCGCACCGTGGGCAAGCGTTTTCGCAAATTGAGCCACCGCATCCAGAACACCATGGGGGATGTGACCCACGTGACCCAGGAAGCGATCGGCGGCTACCAGGTGGTGCGCATGTACGGTGGGCGCGAATATGAAAATGCCCGATTTGTCGCCGCCAGCGACAACAACCGCCAGCAGTATATGAAGCTGGTGGTGGCGGACAACGGCAGCGTATCGGTAATCCAGATACTGGTGGGTGTGGCCACCGCCTCCATCGTCTGGCTCGCGCTGGCGCCGGGAATGGTGGAAGTCATGACCGCCGGGGTTTTCGCCTCCTATATCGGCGCCGCGGCTTCGCTGGCGAAGCCGGTGCGCAACCTGTCGGAGGTCTACTCAGATATCCAGAAGGGCGTAGCCGCGGCGGAAAGTATCTTTGAAGTGATCGACGCGCCCAAGGAACCCCGCGGCGGTACCGCGCACCTGCCGTCGCCGGTGCGCGGCGCGGTGACCTTCGAACAGTTGGGCTTCCGCTACGACGAAGCCGCCCCTCCGGTGTTGACGGACATCGATTTTGTCGTGGAGCCGGGACAGACCGTGGCGCTGGTGGGCGCCTCCGGTTCCGGCAAGAGCACCCTGGTCAGCCTGCTGGCGCGTTTCTACGAACCGACCAGCGGGCGCATCCTGCTGGACGGCGTGGATATCACCGAAGTGTCCCTGGAGGAGCTGCGCCGGCAGATCGGCATGGTGTCGCAGAATATCGTATTGTTTAACGATACCGTGTACCGCAATATCGCCTACGGGGAATTGCAGTCGCGCACTCTGGATGAGGTGCGGCGGGCCGTGGAGCTGGCTCACGCCAGCGATTTTATCGACGAGTTGCCGGAGGGCTTGCACACGGTACTCGGGGACAATGCCCAGATGCTCTCCGGCGGCCAGCGCCAGCGCCTGGCCATCGCCCGCGCGCTGCTCAAGGACGCACCGATTCTGATCCTCGACGAGGCCACCTCGGCGCTGGACAACGAGTCAGAGCGCGCCATTCAAATGGCCCTGGCGGAGGCGATGAAAAATCGCACCACCTTTGTGATTGCCCACCGCCTCAGCACTATTGAAAATGCCGATCGCATCCTGGTGATGGAGCAGGGGGTGATTATCGAGAGCGGTACTCATGTTGAACTGCTCGCCCGGGGCGGGCGCTACGCCACTTTACTACAGCAGCAGATCTGAGATGTCATTGGAAGACTGGTTCAACAAACGCTGGTATCTGGAAAAAGAGCGCGCATCTCTGCTTTCGCTGCTCGCGCCCCTGGAGTCCCTCTACCGCTCGATCAGCCGCCGCCGGCGCCACCGCGCGCTGGAGGACCCGCCGCCGTCACTGCCGGTGCCGGTGATCGTGGTGGGCAATATTACTGCCGGCGGGGCGGGCAAAACCCCGCTGGTTGGGGAGCTGGCCCGTTGGCTGCGGGATCGGGGCATGAACCCGGGAATCGTCAGCCGCGGCTACGGCGGCCGCGCCAAGCACTACCCCTATCAGGTCACCGCCCAGTCCCACCCGCTGGAATCCGGCGACGAACCGCTGATGCTTCACCTGGTCACCGGCCTGCCGGTAATGGTTTCCCCCGACCGCGCAGAGGCGGCCCGCGCGCTGATCGACTATCACCAGTGCGATGTGATCCTCTCCGACGACGGCCTGCAACACTACAAGCTCTGGCGCAGCCTGGAGATCTGTGTGGTGGATGGCCAGCGGGGCCTGGGCAACGGCCGCCTGCTGCCCAGGGGCCCGTTGAGGGAACCCGCCGAGCGGCTGCGCACGGTGGATCTGGTGGTGTCCAACGGTGAGCCACAGGAGCGGGTGAAGTCCCAGTGTGGCGAATTGCTGGAATTCCAAATGAAGCTGGCGCCGTCCAGTTGGCACCAGTTCAACCTGGACCAGACCTCCACCCTGAAATTGACCTCGGGACCGGAGCCGGGCCCCTGCCACGGCGTCGCCGCCATCGGTAATCCGCAACGTTTCTTTCGCGAGCTGCGCCAGCTGGGCTACAAGGTGACAGAGCAGCCCTATGCCGACCACCACCAGTTCAGTGCCCAGGAGCTGCAGTTCGACGGTGTGACGCCGGTGATCATGACTATGAAGGACGCAGTAAAATGCCGGGACTTCTGGCAAAGCCACTGGTGGGCACTGGAGGTACGGGGCCAACTGCCGGACCTTTTCTTCCAGAGGGTACACCATCACCTGCAGAGTTTTAGATGTGACTGATTTCGACGTGATTATTCCTGCCCGCTATGGCTCCAGCCGCCTGCCGGGCAAGCCCCTGGCGGATATCGGCGGCCTGCCGATGGTGCAGCATGTCTACCGCCGCGCCCGTGAGAGCGGCGCCGGGCGGGTGATCGTGGCCACCGACGATATGCGCGTGGCGGAAGCGGTGCGCGCCTTCGGCGGAGAGGTGTGCATGACCGCCGACGATTGCGCCTCCGGTACCGACCGCCTGCAGGAGGTGGCCGCCAACCTGGGGCTGGCGGAGGACCGCATCCTGGTCAACGTGCAGGGAGACGAGCCGCTGATTCCCCCCGCGGTTATCGACCAGGTGGCCGCCAACCTGGCCGCCAACCCGCAGGCGGGAGTGGCCACCTTGGCGGAGCCGATCTGCACCCTGGAGGACTTCCGCAACCCCAATATCGTCAAGGTGGTGGCCGCCGAGAGCGGTCTCGCCCGCTACTTTTCCCGCGCTCCCATCCCCTGGCCGCGGGACGCCTTCGCCGGCGAGTGCCGCGAACTGCCCCGGGGGCTGGAACCCCGCCGGCATATCGGCATCTATGCTTACCGGGTGGCACTGTTGAACCGCTTCGTGTCCTGGCCGATGGCACCGCTGGAGCAGTTCGAGGCGCTGGAGCAGTTGCGTTTCCTTTACCACGGCGAGGATATCCACGTGGCAGATGCGCAACAGGAGGTTCCCGGCGGCGTGGATACCGAGCAGGACCTGGAGCGCATGCGCGAGCTGTTGGCGTGATTCAAACCGATATCGATTTACAACCTCTCAATACCCTGGCAATCGCTGCCAGAGCCGCGCACTTCGCGCGGGTGGAAAGCCTCGAGCAGTTGCGGGAGGCATTGGCGTTCGCCCGCGGGAGGAAGCTGCCGATACTCCCCCTCGGGGGCGGCAGCAATATCGTGTTGACCGGCGACTACCCGGGCTTGGTGATCCATATGGAGCTTCGCGGCCTGTCCCTGGAGGAAACTCCCGAGGGCACCCGCCTGAGCGCCGCCGCTGGGGAGAATTGGCACCGGTTGGTGATGCACACGGTGGAGCGGGGGCTCGGCGGACTGGAAAACCTGGCCTTGATCCCCGGAAAAATCGGTGCGGCGCCGATCCAGAATATCGGCGCCTACGGCGTCGAACTGCGGGACTCCTTCGTCGACCTGCAGGCGGTGCATATCGCCACCGGCAAGCTGTGTGAATTCTCCGCTGCCGACTGCGAGTTCGGCTATCGCGACAGCGTGTTCAAAGGGCGCGCGCGGGATCGGTACATCATTACCCGGGTGCGCCTGGAATTGCCCTCGGACTGGCGCCCGCGCATCGACTACCCCGCACTGGGAGAGTATTTCGCCCGGCGCGAACAGGGCGCCGGGACACTGACACCGGAGAAGGTGGCGCGGGCGGTGATCGCCGTCCGCAACAGCAAGCTGCCGTCACCGGACGAGATACCCAACGCCGGCAGTTTTTTCAAGAATCCCCTGGTGGACGCGGACCTCTACCACAGCCTCAAGAAGGCCCATCCCGACCTGGTGGCCTTCGCCGCCGGCGAGCGCTGGAAACTGGCCGCCGCCTGGTTGATCGACCGCGCCGGCTGGCGCGGCCGGCAACGCGATGCGGTGGGGGTGCACGACCGCCAGGCCCTGGTACTGGTAAACCCGGGGCGGGGCCCCGGCGCCGAAGTAACCGCCCTCGCGGCCGAGATAGCGGCGGATGTCCGCGCCAAGTTCGGCGTGGAACTGGAGCCGGAACCCCGCTACTATCCCTGATCCGGCTGCACGGCGCTGCGGTTCCGCCCCTATTCGGTCAGCTTATGGATGAGAAAACTTTTACACAACAGGCGGGTTTGTTGCAGAGCGCATACGCCGGTACGCAATGGCTCGACCTGCCTCCGGGGGGCGCGCTGCTGATCCCCACCTGGCTGGCACCGAGTGAGGCGGCATCGCTGATGGACCACTGCCTCGAGCAGCTGTGCTGGGATCAGCCGATGGTGCGGGTCTTCGGCAAGCAGCATCCGATTCCCCGGCGCCACGCCTTTGTCGGCGACAATGGTGTGGCCTACCGCTGGGCCGGCCTGGAACAGCGGCCGCAGCCGTGGACCGAATCCCTGGCTGTCCTGCGCGCTCAACTGGCCCGCGCCGGCTTTCTGTTCAACAGTCTCCTCGTCAATCACTACCGCGATGGAGCCGACGGCATGGGCTGGCACGCCGACAACGAAAAGGAGCTGGGCGAGAATCCGGTGGTGGCCACGGTCAGCTTGGGCCAGGAGCGCAGGCTGAGTTTCAAGCAGCGCGATGGAGCGGGGCGCCTGTCGGTGATTCTGCCCAGTGGTTCGCTGCTGCTGACATCCGGAGCGGTGCAAAAACACTGGTTGCACCATGTGGCAAAAAGCAACCGACCGCTGAAAGAACGCATCAGCCTAACTTTTCGTTATATCAATTCGTAACCGCTTCACACTTATTACTTTTTGACTGACGGTGAACCACTGGTCTCGCTTTGCACTAGGGTATTTGTCTGGTATGTTGCTGGCGGGCTCTGTGGATGGATCTCGGGTGGGGCGGCCGCTCCATTGAGCAATAACAACACTTTCTGCCGCGTACACACGGGTGACGTGTAAAGCCGTGTGGGGCGGCACTGAAATATCCGTAGTTGGGGCGAATTTGATTAAAGTCTTGGTGGTGGACGATCACGACCTTGTGCGCATGGGGATTTCGCGCATGCTGGGTGACGTCAGTGGTGTACAAGTTGTGGGTGAGGCCAACAGCGGCGAAGAGGCGCTTGCGTTCGTGCGCGAGGCCGACGTGGACGTTATTCTGATGGACGTCAAGATGCCCGGTATGGGCGGATTGGAAGCCACCCGTAAACTCCTGACCCGTTGCCCCCAGGCCAAGGTGATCGCGGTCAGTGCCCTGGACGACGATCTTTTCCCCGGCCGCCTGATGCAGGCCGGTGCCCGCGGCTATGTGACCAAGGGGGCGGACCTGGAGGAGATGGTCAAGGCCATCCATACGGTAGTGGCCGGCGAGGTCTACATCAGCAGCTCCACGGCCACCAAGATGGCCCTGCGCAATGTCAGCGGCAATGCGGAGAAGGCCTCGCCCTTCGATATTCTCTCCGAGCGCGAACTGCAGACGGCGGTCATGATCGTCAACGGCAATAAAGTGGCGGAAATCGCCGAGACCCTTTCGGTCAGCCCGAAAACCGTCAACAGTTACCGCTACCGCATTTTTGAAAAGCTGGGTTTACACAGCGATGTGGAGCTGACGCTGCTGGCGGTGAAATATCAGCTTCTGGACCCGGAAGCGGCCTTGTAGAGCTCGATTATTTTGTAGGATGGGCAGAGCGCAGCGTGCCCATCACTCGCTTGCCGATGGGCACGCTGCGTTTTGCCCATCCTACCAGTTCCTAGTGTCCTGTATGGTGCTAAATAGTGATACCAGAGCCCCCCAGATTGTCCACAGTTAGGCGCAGCTCGCAGGGAATGGTCATTCCATTTTCAAGAGCTGTAACGCAGCTGTGGGCAATCTGGGGGGCTCCCTTCGGGCGGGCCGCTAAGCAGCCATCTGCGGCGTTGCACTTGCTTGACGTAGAATGACTACGCCGGCGCAAGTGCGCCTTGCATCTGGCCGCTTAGCGGCCCGCTGGTTTCACTATTTAGCACCATACAGGAAACTAGATGTTCGACAGCAAACGCTTCCTGCAAACCGTTACCCGCAAGCCGGGCGTCTACCAGATGTTCGACGCCGAGGGGCGCATTCTCTATGTGGGCAAGGCGAAAAATCTTCGCAACCGCCTGACCAGTTACTTCCGCGCCTCCGGGCTCACTGCCAAGACCATGGCGCTGGTTCAGCGCATTCACAGCATCGAAGTCACGGTGACCCGCAGCGAAACCGAGGCGCTGGTGCTGGAGCAGAGCCTGATCAAATCCCAGCGGCCCACCTACAACGTGATGCTCAAGGACGACAAGGGCTATCCGTATATTTTTGTTTCAGACAAAGATACATTCCCGCGCATCGCCCTGCACCGCGGTGCCAAGCGTAAAAAGGGGCAATATTTCGGTCCCTTCCCCAATGCCTCCTCGGTGCGCGACAGCCTGAACTTTTTACAGAAGACTTTTCGCATCCGCTCCTGTGAAGACAGCGTATTCCGCAACCGTTCGCGCCCCTGCCTGCAGTACCAGATCCAGCGCTGCACCGCGCCCTGCGTGGATTTTATCACCGAGGAGGACTACCGGGCGGATGTGCGCCACGCGGAGATGTTTCTCACCGGCAGGAGCGACAGGATAATCCGCGAGCTGGCGGATGAAATGGACCGGGCCTCCCGCGAGTTGGAATTCGAAAAGGCCGCGCGCCTGCGCGACCAGATCTCCGCACTGCGCCGCCTGCAGGCGGACCAGGTGGCGGAGCGGTCCAGCGGCGACGTGGACGTGCTGGGTATCGCCAGCCAGGGCGGTTCCAGTTGCGTGCACATACTGTTTATCCGCCAGGGGCGCATTCTCGGCAGTCGCAGTTATTTTCCCGACGAGCGCCTGGGGCTCTCCACCGCGGAACTGCTCTCCGCCTTTATCCCCCAGTTCTACCTGGGTACCAGTCGGGAAGTGCCGCGGCAGATCCTCACCTCCGAGCCCATCGAGGACCTGGAGCTGCTGCAGCAGGCCCTCAGTGAACAGAGCGGCCGCGACGTGGCCATCCTCCATCGCCTGCGCGGCAACCGCGCTACCTGGGTGGACATGGCCCGGCAGGCGGCGGAGCAGAACCTGGGCAGCCGCACCGCGGCGCAGCAGAAGCTGCAAAGCCGTTTCGAATCCCTGCAGGAGGCCCTGCGCCTGGAACAGCTGCCGGAGCGCCTGGAATGCTTCGATATCAGCCATTCCGGCGGCGAGGCCACGGTGGCCTCCTGTGTGGTTTTCGATACCGGCGGCCCGGTAAAGTCCGACTACCGCCGTTTCAACATCGAGAATATCCAGCCGGGGGACGACTACGCAGCCATGGCCCAGGCACTGAAGCGCCGCTATACCCGCCTCTCCAGTGGCGAGGGCCGGTTTCCCAACATCCTGCTGATCGACGGCGGCAAGGGGCAGGTGCGCCAGGCAGTGGACAGCCTCAATGAGCTGGGCGTGGTGGGTGTGCAGATAGTGGGTGTGGCCAAGGGCACCACCCGCAAGGCGGGTTTCGAAACGCTCTATGTGGTCGCCGGCAACCGGGAATTGGTATTGTCCGCGGACTCGCCAGCGCTGCACCTGATCCAGCAGATCCGGGACGAGGCGCACCGCTTCGCGATCACCGGCCACCGCCAGCGGCGCGACAAGAAACGCCGCGAATCCCCCCTCGAAGGTATCCCCGGCGTGGGCCCCGCGCGGCGTCGCGCACTGCTGCGCCACTTCGGTGGCCTGCAGGAAATCCGCCACGCCTCGGTGGATGAGATCGCCGGTGTCGAAGGCGTCAGCCGCAAGCTCGCACAGGATATATACTCCACACTACACAGTGAGTAACTGCGGGCACTGACAAAATTTAACGCTCCAAATCCCGTCTGGCGTTTCTTTTTGCGAAATGCCTTGGTAAGTTACGCCCACCGAAAGTACAGGGACAAGCATGACACTCGCCAACCAACTGACACTGCTCCGCGTCGCACTGATACCGGTTTTCGTGCTGGTGTTCTACCTGCCGTACAAATGGAGCTACATGGCCTCGGCGATTATTTTCGCGGCGGCGGCGGTAACGGACTGGCTCGACGGCTACCTGGCACGCAAACTGAACCAGAGCACGCCTTTTGGCGCCTTTCTCGACCCGGTAGCGGACAAGCTGATGGTGGCCACCGCTCTGGTGTTGCTGGTGGGCCTGCATCAAAACGCCTGGTTTACCATCGCCGCGGCGGTGATTATCGGGCGGGAGATCGCGGTTTCCGGGCTGCGCGAGTGGATGGCGGAACTGGGCCAGCGCGCCAGCGTCGCGGTAACCGTCGTCGCCAAGTTCAAGACCACCGCGCAGATGGCGGCGATCATTGTCCTGCTCGCCTTCGATGTACGCGAGTATCCGGTAATGGAAAGCATCGGCTATGTGCTGCTGTATGTCGCCGCGGCCATGACCCTGTGGACCATGGCGGTGTATCTGCGGGCGGCCTGGCCGGTGCTTAATGCCAGTAGCGGGCAGAAAGAGAGTATTGAAAAAGACAAGAAGGACAAAACTTGAATTTGTGACTTTGTATTATTTTTGGGTGTTGGCTTGGGAAGAATTTTTAGAGTTCAGCCCTTTATTGGGACAAAGTTCTCGGCTTGAAGGGTTGCGGAGTCAAGTTTTTTGGGAATAATAGAGCCCCACCGTGCACATGGGCGTAATTTAAGTGTGATGCGGGATAAAACAATTGATTTGACCTTTGCTTTTATTTTCTGGCTTGGGAAGGTGCATATTGCTTGGGGGAAACTTCCTGGCTGGCGGTCGTCTGGGCCGATTGTGGAAAGTTGCTGTCCGCACAGCAGTTTTATTGGTTGTATGGCTGTCCTGGAGCGCTCGTGCAGATGATATTCGCGTTGACACGGTTATCGATGAAGTGTCTTCCGGTGCCATTTCTTACGTTGCCACCCTGGATGACTGTGACAGTGTGGCTCGCGTGGAAGTGCCGGAAGTCGGCCCTCTCACGCTGGTCAGGGATGTTGCCCGCGGCGTATGCGAGGCCCGCTTCAGCACGGTCGGTACTGCGCGCCTTACTCCAGCAGTAAAGGCATACTATATTGACGGCAGCTCGAAATCACTCCAGGAAGCCTACCCCGTAGAGGATGACGAGCTACCTTTCGCCTCTCTGAAATCTCTTTCGATAATAGGTGATGGTGATCAACAGCGGTTGGTCGTGGCCCTGAATGCTACTGACAATACGGATCTTCGATATCTTTCCCTGAATTTGCTCGGCGTGCGCGCTTCGACCCTGCGCGCTGCGGGCGGTATGATCAACTCCGTCGAAGACCGGGCATTCGCCCATGCCTCCGGTGTGCGCATTTACCCTGTATCTGATGATCAGTCAGTTTTCGAGGCCTCGATTCCACTGCGTGAAGCGCTGTCTGCGGAAGCTATTGCCAGTGATGCAATGGTTGTATTGGAGGTTGCGGCCAGTGATGCACACGGCAATCAAGCTGTCTTTAGCCGTATCGGTTTTGTTGGTGGAGAAATCAGCGAGCGTGTCGAGTCCCTCGCGGTAACGCCCGATCGCCTGGTTATTACACATCCCCTGCAAACTCCGGCACTGGTTCCTGTAGTGAACTTCCAGTTCCGCGGTGAAGTGGCTTTGCCGGGGCCAGGTAGCGGCGTGTCCTACTCCAGTAGCGATTCCTCAGTGGTGGGCGTGTCGGAGAGCGGGGTGGTTTTCCCCGTGGCGGAAACCAATGGGGCACCGGTTACGATAACGGTTTCCTATCCAGGGGCCGAGCCGGTGCAGATCCCCGTATCCGTCGACTTTTCAGTATCAATCGATGCCCTGGTCCTGGAGGGTGTCGATGAGAACAATCCCTTTATTCTCCCCCGACTGAACCGGTTTGCAGATTTGCCCCCGCTGTACGCGTCTCTCAGTAATGGTGATCAGGTGGCGATGCCGGACAACTGGCGCAGGCTTCTGGAGGTGCGGGAATCACAGGGCGTCTTGGAGGCGAACGGCGCCGGGCAATTGCGTGCGCGAGGAGAAATTGACGGTTCGGCACCAGCCAGGGCCGAGCTCAGCCTGTCCGAAGTGCCCGGATTGTCATTGTCTTTCCCCGTTCATGCCCACGACGCGCCACCGCAGATCAGCGTTCAGGCTCCCTCGATGATCCAGGTGGAAGAGGATTTGTCGGTACAGGCCGCCGCTGAGGATGATATAGGGATTTCCCACGTTGATTTCCTGATTGATGGGGCGCCGGTCTCCTCTGACAGCAAACCTCCGTATCGAATGTCGATGCCTGTTCCGAAAAGCCTGCTGGGCAAGACCCTGACAGTGTCCGCGGTGGCTGTAGATACTGCGGGCAACCAGTCGGTATCCGAGCCACTGTCCGTGGAGGTGGGCGGAGGAGTTCCCCCCTATGTTGTTGAAAATATTGGGGTTGAACTTCCCGCCGATGGCCAGCGTGCGGTAGAGGCGACCCCTCTGCAGATTCAGGTTGCCAGAGGGCTCGGATCCCAAATGGCCGAGCCGGACGGGAAGGTCAGACAGGTTATTCTGTACCTGGATGGCCAGCAAGCCGGGCGGATCGTTGCTCCCGCCTATGAAACACGCAGTACACCCGATGGTGATGAAGAACTTTTCGAGGTCTGGCGAGGGCAGGTAACCCTGCCTGCCACCAGTGCGGGGGAGACCTCTGTGGGGCTCAGGGCCAGGCTGATTGGGCCCGCCGGCGGAGAGATGGAGTTGCCGGCCCAGTTGATACGGGTTGTTCGCAACCGGGAACCCAGCGGTAGAATCGTATCACCGGTGGCGGGTGCCTCAGTCACTGCCGGTAACAGCTTGCCGATCCAGGTCCAAGTCACCGATGATGCGGGGCCCCTGGGGATTCGTGTCGAACTGCTTGAGCGGGATACCGTTGTTGCAACGGAGAACTTATCCTCGGGAGATGGTATCGAGCGGGATGCATTGAATCCTGTGGTAAAAACTGTCGATTTCGACTATGCCACAGGCGAGGATGATGTCGGCAAACAGCTGCAACTCAGTGCCCGGATTACGGATTATCACGGCGCGGTTTTTCGCTCCGAGCCCAGAGAAATTGCCATCGTCGGCGACCAGCCCCCGACAGTGTCCATCAGCGCCCCCCTGCAGGGGACATCGCATATCGCCGGTCTGCCTTTCGATATGCGTGTCCAGGCGGTCGACGATACCGGTGTTTCCCGAGTGGACTTTTTTGTCGATGGCAAATTGGCCGGATCGGATTATCAGCCTCCCTATACCATCAATGTTCCCACAGAGCCGGTTGGCGATCTGGAACAGCGATTGACCTTGACGGCACACGCCTACGACAGTGCGGGAAACATGGGTGAGGCGGCGCCGGTAGAAATTCTCCTGGGTTACGATGAGCAGCCGCCGGTGGTCAATTGGGCCTCCCCGGCAATCAGTGAAACCTCCGGAGGCCTGGACCTCGCCCCGGTGATTGAGAATGAACAATTTGTATTCAAACTCACCGGTTACGACAATGTCGGTGTCACCCGCCTGGAGGTGAGCGGGCTGGCCCTGCAGCCCGACGGTCGTGTTTTCCTGACGGGCAACCAGGAGGATGTGCTGGATCAGCAGGTGCTCAGCCTGCAATCACTGCCCGGCACGGCCAACGGTTATTCCGTGGCTGCGATTGTCGCCGCTCCGGCATTTTCCGATACGGGGTCCGAGCAGGATATCTATCAGGTTTCGGCCAGGGTCTGGGATGGCCGGGACAACCGCTCCACCTTGACCAGTGGTATCGCGGTAAGATCGGATCAGGCGCCCCAGGTTCTGCGGGTCCAGGTGGATAGACCGGCTTATCTGTTGAGCGATACTCTCCGCATCGCCGTTCAGGCATTAGATGACAACGCGGTTCATCAACTGCGTTTCCGTTTGCTCGATGGCGAAGAGGTGATCCACCAGGAGATGCTCTCCGCGAATGAAGGCGACTTTGTCGCCATGCGCAACCTGCAACATTTACTGTCCACCCCGGTTGCAGAGCTGGAACTGGAAAACCTGGACCGCGAGCTGTCCGCAGAATTTACCGCGCTCGACAGTCTGGGCCAGGCATCGGAGCCTGTAACTGCGGCGGTGCACATCCGCGCTGACAATGAAGGCCCGGTTGCCAATATCACCAGTCCTCTCCCCCAACAGCAGTTGATTGCGGGTTCGGCAACCAGCTTTAGCTGGAGTGCAGAGGACGGCAATGGTCTCGCATCACTGCAGGTAAGTCGCCCCGGGCACGGTGTCTTGCACAGTATTTCAATGGATGGCCTGAGCGCAGCGGGACAGTTTCCGGTCCAGGTACCAGAGGATACCGATACCTTGGTACTCAATCTTGTGGCGAAGGATATATTTGGCAATCAATCTGAAAAGGACTGGGAATACCGGGTGTCTGCGGACAAGCCGCCGATTATCGATATCCGCAACCCGGTGCCCGGTGTACGTGTGGTAGAGGGGGAATTGCTGGATGTGAATTTCAGCATCTCCGACGATCGCGGCGTTGCGCGCGCCAGTGTGCGCGTGATGCGCGATGGCATTGTGGAGTACGAAAAGGTTTTCAGCGCGCAACAGGTTGCATCGACCACTGCCAGTGGCAGTTTCCTCCATGCGCGACTCCCGGTGCCAACGGACCCGGAGGAAGGAACTGCGTTCCAGTTTGTCGTGACGGCGATGGATACCGGAGGGCAAACCACTACAGAGAATATCGATATCGAAATAGTGGACGATACCAATCCCCCGGATGTACAGATGACCGAGCCGGCATCGTCCCTATCGGTAATACCCGGTGACGCCATCGATGTCGCCGGCATTGCGGTCGATGACATTCATGTCGATATTGTCGAAGTTGTGTTGCGGGACGATGAGGGTGAACTGCTCGTTTTGCCCTGGTCCGGCAAGCTGATACGCTCGGACGAAATCGAGGAAATCCGCCAGCCGAACCCAGGCAGCTTTGGTAGCGTTGTAGTGGGGCGCCGCTATGTGAGCAAATTCAGCGGGCGCGTGAAGTTACCGGTGGAATTTGTCGATCGGGCCAATAAAGAATACGACCTGTTGGTCAGGGCACACGACAAGGGTGTCAATATCAGTGAATCGCCGTCCCGGCGCCTGCGGGTGCTCGCCGATGAGGAGAAACCGGCTATCCGCATCGACAAACCCGGCGATACCGTCGTGGAGCGCACCGAGGCAGAGCTGAACATTCAGATTACCGACAACATTGCCTTGACGCGGGCCAGGGTCGAGCTGATAACCAGTGAGAATGTCACACTCTATGAAAATACCGGGATTACGGGTGATTCACTGAAAATCACCGATGTGCCCGTGCCGCTGGATGGGCTCTTGCCCGTCCCGGTCGAAGGTCGCGCTTTTGCTATTCGCGTGGAAGCGGAAGACAGTAGTGGCAATATCGCCACGCAGATTGTCGAGTCCCGCCTTGTGCCGGATCTTCCCCCGCGCGTTGTCGCCCTCTACCCGTCGCCGGAGAAGCGCGTAGTCGCTGGCAGTGCCGCGTTCCACACGTTGGAAATGACGGATGACGAGCCCTCCGGCGGAATAGCCATGCTGCCCCTGGCTACCTCCCTGGGCCGTGAAGCAGGGGCGCCCCGACAGTTTGCCGGGCGGCACAGGGTCCTTGAGAGCGGGAAGGTTGAACCGCTGATAAGTTGGGATTATCCCGAGGTCGATGGTGATGAATTAACGGTATCCCTGGGCGGAGACGAAGTATTGGTTCTGGCCGGC
Organism: Microbulbifer sp.; assembly: GCF_051659245.1. Taxonomy (NCBI): domain Bacteria; kingdom Pseudomonadati; phylum Pseudomonadota; class Gammaproteobacteria; order Cellvibrionales; family Microbulbiferaceae; genus Microbulbifer; species Microbulbifer sp. The sequence continues at coordinate 35,226 of NZ_JBOFOC010000139.1, read as the reverse complement.
GAAGCCTATGTTGCGCCGCTCGGCGCAGTGGGGGGCGTATTGCGGGTGGAAAATTCCAGTGCCCAGGTGAGCTACCGCGTGATCCAGTACTGGAATGACCCCTGCCACCCGTCTTTTATCAGTACCGATGTCGGAAGTGAAGGCGTATCCCTGGATGATTGGTGGCAGGACGGGGTTGTGCGGCTGGAAATTACGCCTCTGTATAACGGTGCGCCCTCGAACGGGGATATGGCATTGAAACGCCTGATCTTCGATGCCGGGCAAACAGGGCAGCTAAAGTCTTATACGGCAAACGGTGGTAACCAGTCCGTCGGCAACCGGCCCCGGCTCACCGCTGAAGTGCGCGATCGGACATCGGCAAGCGGTTGGGGCGCTCTTCAGCTGTTCGGCGAAGTTCGCAGCCGGAAAGCCAGGTCGCGGCACGGTGTGGCAATACCAGTGCCTGCTCCGAGTCTCGACTCGCTGGCCCTGTTCGCCCATGCCGTCGACCGTTTTTCCGATGAGCGCGGGGAGGTCCCTCTCGAAAGTTTACACTCCCTGGATATCCTGCCCGATGAGGAGGCCCCGGCACTGGCATCCATACAGCCTCCGAGTGGTTCCGAAGTGGTGCAGGGCGCTATCATACCTTTCCGCGTCACCGCCAAAGACAATACGGAAGTCATCAAGCGGCTGGCTTTGCTCGGCGCGGATGGCAGTACTCTGTTTGAACAGACCGGCGTGTATGCCGGACCGGCACATGAGTTCCAGTGGCAGCTGCCGGTAGATATTTCTCCCGGACTCCTGTCGGTGTTTATGCAGGTCGAAGACCCTTCGGGCCACCGCACCGCGGAAGAGGTGCTGCTGCCGGTTCGGGCCAATGCGCCCCCCGCTGTCAGTTTGACCTCTTTCAGCAGCTATAAGGTGGGTAGTGGCTATCGCCGCCATTTTACCGACGAAGGCCGCCTGGCTTTGAACGAATTTTGGGTAAGGGTGGGCGAGCCCTTTCGGTTGGGGATCAAGTCCGATGATGATACCGGCCTTTCTTCAGTGGAAATTACCCGGTTGTTGCCGGGTGGTGGCGAGCAGCCGATAAAGCGCTGGGATTTTCCCTATAGCTGCCCCGACTTGCCCCGGCAAGTTTTCGAAGGGCAGCAGGAGATAACTTTCGACCAACCGGAACCTACTGAATATCTACTGCGCGCCACCGACCTGAAGGGGCAGGTAAAGGAGCGGCGTTTTATCGTCAACCCGGAAACCAATGTCGCGCCCGAAATCCGCATTGTTACCCCGGCCAACAACCAGATTATCGCCGCGGGCACTTTTTCCATTCAGGCCGGTATTGTCGCCAGCGACGACCGCCAGCTATCCCCTTCCAGCAATGTTGCCCTGTATGCCGATGGAGTACGCCTGCAAAGTCTGGATAGCGGTGCGGAGCCGCCAGCCAGGCAAGCTGTTGTCGAACAGGCCTTCGGCAATATTTACGACAGTTTCGAACACAATTACAACATCGATACCGCCAATGAATATGGCAGGTCGGACAGTCCCTACGCAATTACCCAAAGCTATCTGCTGGAATTACCCCCGGGACTTTCCGCCCAGGGCACCAGTCTCGAACTCACAGCGGTAATCACGGATTCCGACGGCGCCTCCGGTTCACACAGAGTCACTATTGAACTGGCCCCCGACGATATATTGCCCGAAGCGATTCTGAGCAAACCGGTTCTCGGCGACCGCCTGGTGGAAGCCTCTTTCCTCAACCTGCAGTTTTCCGCTTACGATAATGTCAAAGCGCAGAGCATTGAGCTCTACACCGCTTACGGCGCCATGCTGGCAGACGGCTACGCTATGGGCAGCTACGGTGCGCCTGTGCGCTCTGTCAACGATATCCCGGCCAAGGATCACAACCCGATCACCACGGAGAATATCGATGCGCCGAACTATATCCACCGGCTGCAATTGGACCGAATGGCAGAAATCGCCGATGTACTGGATATCGAACTGGCGGAAGTCCAGCGCACAGACTTGTGGGTAAAAATCGCTGTTCGGGATGCGTCCGGCAATACGCGGGTGCGCGAGTTGAGCTTCCCGGTGCGGATTGACGAGCGGCCGGTCATCGATATCGTCGAACCGCTGGCGGGCAGCAAGCAGGTTGAGAATGCGCCGCTGTACGTCAATGTCAACGCTTTTGACGATGTTGCAGTTGATTCCGTGCGGCTCACGGCGCTTCGCAATGGAACTGAAATATACAACGTCCCTCTGCGGCAGCCCCCCTATGCTTTCAGTGTTCCTCTGCCGGCCTATGATTCGTCGGTTCCGGAAAACAATATCGTCGACCTGCAGGTTGAGTCGATCGACAGTTACGGAGCCGCCTACGGCGACCTGGATCAGCACCGCGCTGTGGAAAATATCCAGGTGGAAATTGTCGGGGATCAGCCGCCGGTGGTGGCGATAGCCAGCCCGGAAGACGAGAGCAGCCTGCTGGAGGGGCGGGCGCTGGTTGTGGAAGTCAATGCGAGTGACGATCTGGCCGTGGATCGCGTGGCGCTTTCTGTCGATGGTCTGGTTACCGGCGACCGCACTATAGTCGATTATGAGTATCCCTACGAATTCCTGATCAGTATGCCCTACGGGCAGGCGGGGAACGCGATCACCCTTTCCGCCGCCGCGACCGAGAAGCGCGCCGGCGACCCGCGAACAGTGATGGCGCCAGATACGATTACCGTGCGCGTCGAGGCAGATGAGCGGCCCCCTGAACTCGATATCATTCAGCCCACCGGTAATCCGGCGACTGCGGTGGAGGGGAGACCTCTGCCCTTCCGCTTCGAGGCCACTGACAACGTGCGAGTGACCTCAGCGTTGGCCGAACTGTTGATCGACCCCAATCCCAATCCCAATCCCAATGATTCTGTCTATGAGCTCGAGGTCACCGATAGTGTGGCCTTCGTCGCGGCGCCCTATCAGTCCTCCTTTACCCTGCAAAGTTTTGAGGACTACTTTGGCGACCTGTCTGAAGCTGTGGATAGTGTTGCCGCCAGCATCCGTATTACGGCCCGGGACGGCGCGGGCAACGCGGCTGTGCAATCTGTACCCGTTACCATCGAGCGCAATCAGCCGCCGGAAGTACAGGCGATCAATATCCTGGACTCGCGGGGCTTTTCGCTGGGCTCCGCAGTAGCCGAGATTACCGAAGGGCGGCGCATTATCGTCTCCGTAGAGGCGGACGATATCGAGAGCGGCGTGGCCCGGGTCACCCTGTTCCGGTCCCTGGGTGAGGAAGGGCAGCCCGTTGAAGCCGGTTCGGATATCTCGGCGCCCTTCCAGTTCAATACCGAAATCCCCCTGGGGCGCGCGGGAGACACCTTGTCCTTCTACGCGATTGCCGAAGACGTGGACGGCAACAGGTCCGACCTGTCGGCGCCGCGCACCCTGACGATTGCCGAAGACCAGCCGCCAGCGGCCGAAATAATCCAGCCGGCAAACGACAATACCGCGGTGATCGAAGGCGAGGCCATTACCGTATCCGCGCGCGTATCGGATGACCTGGGGCCGGAGGGTATAGAAAAAGTCGTCTTCCTGGTTAACGATCTTCCCGCTTATACCGCCTACCAGTCCGTTACCGAGATCGAAGGTGGTACCGCCCAGGAGAATATTTACCGGGCAACGGTTGTGCCGCCGGAGGGCAGCAAAGGCGTGGCGCTACAGGCCGTTGTTTACGATGTTCACGGCCAGACGGGGGCCAGCCAGGTCGTCAGGGTCGGCGTTGTGGAAGACACGGTGCGGCCGGTGGTGGAGCCTCTCGCTCCGGCGGACGGGGATATCCTCACCGCGGGAGAACCGCTGCGCATTCAAGTGGCGGTGAGCGATATCGGCGACGAGTCGCAGCGGCAGGTGCAGCAGACCTGGGTGCGGGAGTATCGAAACGCAGAGGGCAGTTGGCTGCCGCTGGCGGAAACCAGCGTGACATTGAACCGGAATGACGAGCGGCAGCCCGGTGACACCACGCCGGTCAGCGACCCGGACAATTACTATTACCTCTACTGGGCCGACTTTGCCGACGGCGCCCTGCTGCGCCGGGATATGAAACCGGACGAGCGCATTCGCATAGTGACCCGTGTCACTACCGAAAATCACCCCGAGGAGGAGGAAACATATCACGAAGTGGGACTCGCGCTGGACCGCCGCCGCCATGTGGCACCGGACAGGCAGGGGGAGCCGCTTTCGCAGCAGCATCAGGATCAGGCCCGCTCCGTCTATTACTCGGCGCTGAGCCAGTACAAGGGGCCGGAGCAGACTGGTGCCCTGATAGCCGCCTGGAATACGCTCGACCCGCTGATGTTGGAGCCGGGTTCAGGTGTGCCCGGTATCAATCAACTGTATGACCGCGACAATCCGGCCAGCATGCACACCGGCCTCTTTATGCTGGATGCCATGCCCGCGGTGCATGAGGACGGCTACGGTCGCGAGTATCTGTTCTCATCACTGCTCAACGGGGCCAGTGAAATATTTACCGGCGCCATCACCCGCCTGCATACCGACGCGTCCCTGGTGCTTGCGGCCAAGGCCGGCCTGCCGGAAACCGGTGCGGTGGATCCCGCAAGCAAGGGCGGTTTTGTCAATTCGCTGGAAGGCACGGTCAATCGCGACGGGGATACGGGGGCCTTCCACTATGAAAACACCTCCGGCGAGCTGCTGCTGTTTACCACGCAAAACGGCGAAGGGCAGTTCGGGTTGCCCTATACGCTGGCCGGTCGCGTGGATATGCCTTTCCCGCAGGTGCTGGGAGTATCCCGCGTCGATAACATGGCGTTTGTGGCCAATGGCTACGGCGGTGTGCAGGTAGTCGATATCACTTCGTTCAACGCTCCCTACCGCATCGGCTTTATCAAACCCAACGGTTTCGCCCGGGATGTGGTGGTTCGGGATGGCTACGCCTATATCGCCGCCTCCGAAGAGGGAGTAGTGATTGCGGATATTACCGATCCGGCGTTGCCGATCGTCGCCAGCCTGGATACCCTGGGTGTTGCCAACCGACTCGAGTTGTCGGGCGACCGCCTGTATGTCACCAATCTCGGTGCCAACGGCCGGGTTGCCGAACTCAATATCGTCGATGTGCGCCATCCCTTGCAGCCGTCGATGTTGCGTACCATCGGTCTCGATACCCCGCGCGAAGATCACTTGCCGGATGGCGTATACGATGTTCTGGTGGCGGGCAACCTGGCTTATGCCAGTGTGTTCCTGTCCGATCAGGAAGACAGGCCCGCGCGCACTTTGATCGAAGTGATCAAACTGGAGCGGGAAGAGGGCGACACAGCGGATGCCACCCTGCCGGCTATTACCCACAGCCATCCCGACTGGTATGATTTTTCCGTCCGGGATATGGCACTTGCCAATGGAGCGGTGGAAATCGCGGCGGCCCGCGGCGGTGTGGCGCGGTTGCAGTTGCCCGAGTTGACGGTGGTACAGCATACGCCGGCCAGTGGTGAGCGGCAGGTTCCGTCGGACCTCGAGCGTATCGGAATCGAAATGTCGTCCGTCCTCGACCCGGCCAGTGACCTCGCGGCAAATGTGCGTGTTTATCGCGGCGAGCTGCCATTCGGTGAGGATATTTCGGCTACGGTGGCGGTTCACTTCTCCTCCCGGGAAGGTGAGGAAGCGCGTCGCTTTGTTGAAGTCGAAGCGCCGCAAGGTGGGTGGCAAGCCGGTGAAACCTACACGGTTCAGGTCAAACCGGGATTGATACCGCTCGCCAGCGAAACACTGGCCATGACCAGCGCCTACAGCTTCCGCTTCCATATTTCACAGGCCGGCACCGCCACAGCTCCGGATATTGTCGGCGTAACACCGGATACCGGTGACGTTCGCGGAGGAACGCGTGTTGCTGTTATTGGTTCCAATTTCAGTGACGCGCCCGTGGTTACCATCGGCCAATTGCAGGCGGTGGTGGAAAGCGTCGAACACAATGACGATACGGGGCTGGATACCGCGGTTGTAGTTACTCCACCCAACTACGCGGGCCCCGCCTCCGTGAAGGTGGAAAACTCCCAGCAGCTTTACGATATCGTGCACGGCGGTTTCCGCTATGTGGACGAACTGAGTATCAGTTTTGTCGAGCCGGGTGTGGTTGGAACGAGCCAGGGCGGAGAGGGCGATAAAGTCAATGTGGTTGGCTTCGGTTTCCATCCCGGAGTATCCCTGCGTGCCTGGCCGAGCAACCTTCCCGAAGAGGTACAAACTGATCGGGTTGGCTCCGACAGGCTGGCGTTGGTGAGTCCGGAGCATATGGAGTGGGCGGTACCCGACTTCGGCCAGGCCTATCGCGGATTCCTGGATATCGAGGTCCGCGATAACAGCGGTCGTCGCTATTGGCTGCCGAAAGCCCTGTTTTACGGCAAGCTGGACAGCGCGCGGATTCTCGAACCCGCCGATCCGCTGGATCTCGGGGAGGACGGAGAGACGCTGCCACCGGATTCAGTGCGCCTGCCGCCCGGCCGTATTATGGATCTCGCCTCGGATCCCGAACTCGGGTTGATCTATGTACTCGGGCGGGGCGTTTACGCCAACGGCAAACCGGGCAGGAATGTGCTGACCCGCGAAGCCTTCGACAGAAACCAGCCCCCCGGCTGGATCAGCCTGGTGAAGTACCAGCGCGACCGCCTCGAAGAAGCGGCGCCCATGCACGGCTTCGGCTATATGAACCTGCCCCAGGCCCTGGCGCCGGTGGCCATGCAATTGGCGGAAAACCATCTGTACGTCAGTGCCCAGGGGCTCGATTTCCCCTATATCGACGTGCCCTACGAGGGGTTGCCCCATCTGCTGGTATACGACCGCGAATCGCGTATTCCCGGCGACGGGGAAAACCCCGAGGAGCGGGATCGCGATGTGCTTTATGCACTGCCGCTGCCACTGAGCGAAGCGCCTCAACAGCTGTGGCAAACCGGCAACCTGCTGATAGCACCATCGTCGGATGCCGTTGCGCTGCTGAATATCGCCAACCCGTTGCGCCCGGCGGTGGTGCAGGTTTTGAGAAGCGCCCTGATAAACGGTGCCGATGTGCCCTTGCGCCCGCTGTCGGTGCATATCGAAGACAGCCTGTTGGTTGTCGATATGCGCAAAGGCAAAGGCATCCATCGGGTGGTGTTCGATCTGTCCCGGCCCGGAGCGCCTCAATTGTCCAGTGCACCCGTTGAGGCCGGTATCAAGGCTCCGGTGCGGATGCGCCCCTGGATGGTCGCGGCTCAGCGCAGCGGCCTCGCGGTTCACGATGCACTGCAACCCAAACGCCCGCCGTTGATCGGCGCCTACGACCCCTCCGGCTTCGATATTCCCGGGGCGGTTTCCGGTGTGGCGATGGGCAACAGCCTGGCGGCAGTACAGTTGCGCAATCGGTGCCGGGAAAAGCCGGCAGAATATGAGTATTTTGTCCAGCTGCTGGATATCAGCCGTCCCTCCGATATTCTGCTGATGGATGCACTGCGTACCTTCGAATGCGGCAGTATTCTGGATCGCTATTCAGCGGCGGACGAAGGCCCGTCGCTGAAATCCTATCCGCGCCGTATCGAGCCGGTACTGATGACCGATGACGGCCTGTTGCTCACCGCGGAAGAGTCTCTGCGTATCACCGATACCCTGACCCTCGATCTGGCCGGTGCGACACCGCAGCCGCAAGCGGAAGGGGTCAGCCTGGATGCGCCGATCCGCCTGCGCTTTACCCACGAGGTGCCGGTGCCGGTGCCGAATGGAGAATCGGACAATGCCTATCTCTCCCGGTACTTGTCGCTGATAAAAGACAACGGCAGTGGTGATGGGGAGCTGGTAGCTGCGGAAATCAGCCGCGATCCGGCTGATCCGCGGATGCTTGAAGTGGTGCCGGAGGCGCCGCTGGCGGCGGCCAGTCGCTATCGTGTGCGTATGCAGGCGGATTTGGCCGCGCGCCGCACTGAGGGTTTATTTGATTTTGAATACTACTTCGATACCGGGGCGCGCCAGGGTGATCCTGTATCCATAGTCCGCATCGATACCCCGTTCCTGCCGACAAGCGGGGGAGAGCTCGAGGTAGTTCTGAGCAACCCCGGAGAGGCACCGGCATTTCTGATCGGCAATGAGCCGGCGGCGATTGAATCCACTGAAATTGTTGAGAACAACCTGGTTCGTTTCGTGCTGCAGGCGCCCTCGGCACATCCGGGGGCCGCATCGCTTACCGTAGTCACCGCCGACGGTTCCACCGATACCCGTGCGGGCGCGGTGATCTATGTAGAGCCTCTGTCGCTGAACAGTGTTTCGCCGCAGATCGGCAATGTGGATGGCGGCACCAAGGTGACGCTGCATGGCCGCGGCTTCCGCGCGGATACCGGCAGGCTGTGGGTCTATTTTGGCGAAACGCCGGCGGACGAAAGCGAAATCCGCCTGGTGGACAGGGATACTCTTTCCATCGTGGCACCGGCGGGCGCACTGGGTACCGTGGATATTACTGTGGTCCAGGACGATGGCCAGAGCGCGACCCTGCAAAATGCCTTCGAGTACCGCCAGCCGCCCCAGGCGAATATTTCTCACGAAGCCCTGGTGCGCGACCTGATTATCGACCCCACGGGCACCTGGGCCGTCGCCGCCACCAGTAAGGGGGTAATGATTGTCAATATTGCCGCTTCCACCTGGACAAACCGGGCGGAGGACCCGCTCAACCTGGCGGAATTGCTGGAGACCATCGACGAAGACGGGGACGAGCGGGATGACCGTATCGAAGCACTGGTTCCGCTGCCCTCTGGCTGGCAGGCACAGCGCCTGGCCCTCTCTTTCGAACAAGGCAGAAACCGCGTATTCGTCACCGCGCATCGCCGGCGGGACGGCGAGGATCAGGGAGCGCTGTTTATCCTCGCCTTCGATGCCGTGGATATCAGCCAGAGCACAATTGTGCGCGAGCTTCCGCTGCCCGGTAGTCTGGCGCGCGGCCTGCTCGCCGATGGAAATCGCGCGGTGGTGGCCATGGGCACGGCGGGCGTCGGCCTGGTGGATACCTACCTGCATACCCGCGCCTTCCTGCAGGCCAGCCTGGCACTGCCGGATCAGCTGCCGGCGCTGGACCTGGCGGCACTTCCGAAAGTTGCCGGCGAAGCGGATCGCTACGCGGTAGTCGGCGGCCTGATGGATATGGACACCCAGCGACTGCTGCAGGTGCAGCAGCCCGGATCCCGCGGCTTCCATATCGTCGGCAACGATCCGGAGCGCGGCCTGCATATCGTTTCCTCCCTGGATATTCTCGGCACCTCCGTGGAAATTGCCGGAAACCTGGCGCTGGTAGCCGCCGGCGATGGCGGCATGGTGCTGGTGGATATCTCCGATCCCGCCAACCCGGCTATCCGCGGACGGGTTTCCGATATCGGCACTGTGCGCGACGTCAGCGTGTTGGGGCATGTGGCCTATGTGGTTTCCGACCAGGGCGCCATCGCCTTCGATATCACCGACCCCGCGCAGCCGCTCCGCCTGCACGGGCAGATGGCCAGCGGCTGGCAGCCTCAGGTGGTGATTGCCACCCCTTACGGTCCGGTCGTCGGTGGCGACGGCATCATCAGTGTACTTGCAGACGTAGTGCTCAAATTGATCGGTGCGCAGCCTGAAAGCGGTATTCTGGATCGCCAGCCCAATGGCGATGCGACAATCCGTCTGCGCTTCAACAAGGCGATCGATCAGCATGAGCCGAACCTGGCCGCCTTCTCGGTTGCCCGGGTTGATGGCGGAACCCTGGCGCACACGGTCGAGATCGACAATAACGACGCCATTATTGCGCTCTCCGAACCGGAACAAATGCAAATTGGCGATGAGTTCGTCGTCACCGTCGATGCCACCTTAGCCTCGGTGAAACCAGTCCAGGGGCAATCCCCAGTTGTCCTGTATCGCCTGCCGGCGAACCAGCAACTGGAATTCCGTTGGCGCGGTAGTGATCGGGATACGCTAGCGGTGGACAGCGTACTGCCGCGACGTTTTGTCGCAGGCGAGCAGGGGCGTATCTATGTCGGCGTTCGCGGCGGCCTGGCCGATTCCTCCGCCGTCAGCATGTGGCTGGGCTCGCTGCCCCTGTCGGTGGTTTCCGCAGATACCAGCGACGAGGATCCGCGGGTAGCGATCTATACCGTGGACACCCCGATTCTGGCGCAGCCGGGCCAATACGATCTGACGGTACAGGTAGCGCGAAATGGCATAGCCGACCGCGCCCTGGCCAGCGGCGCTATCACCGTGGACGCACCACTGGCGATCGATCAGGTGGTCCCGGCATGGGGAAGCGTCGACGGCGGTTCCCGCGTTGTTATTCACGGCAGTGGCTTTGAGCCGGGCAATTCGGTGCTCGACGGCCTGCGGGTCAGCTTCGGCAATGTGCCGGCGCAAAGCCTGGAAGTGCTGGCTCACGATACCCTGATCGCCACCACGCCCACCGGTGCGCCCGGTCGGGTGGATGTGCAGTTGCAACACCGCAACGGCCGGAGTGCGGTAGCGGACAAGGCCTTCGGCTACGGCATGCGGCAACTGGTGCACAGCAGGCCGTCCCGTATCCATCCCACCGATATCCATATCGACGAAGGGGCGGGTGTGGCAGTTGCCACCAGCGGTTATTTCCCCTATCGGGATCCCAACCTGGTGCCGATACTCGGCGCCGAGATGCCGGACAGCTACCGGCTGGCCACATTCGATCTGCAGCGTCGCGAACAATTGCCGCTGGTGGGGGGCATTTCATCGATACCCGCCACGGGCGAAGCCCATCAGCGCATGAGTCGCTGGCTGACCGCGGGGCTGTTGTCGCCGTCGCTCGATTGCTTCCTCGGACTGGAATGCGATGAGCATCGCAGCCCGGAAGAAATTGCCCTGTACGAGCGCAGTCTGGGAACCCGCTACGTCGCCAGCCAGGATTCCCTGCAGTTGCAGGTGGTTCCCGAGCTGGAAGAGGGCGTCGTTCGCGAGCGGGTTTATCTGGCCAGCGGTGCCGGCGGCGTGGGCCGGTTCAATGCGGACGATTTGAACGGCTTGCAACTGGCCGGCGAGATCTACCCCGCGGAGAGCGAGGGTATAGCCTCTCTGGCCAAAGCGGGGCAATCGCTCTACGCCAGTGCCTTTGCGATCGATTCGGGAGAGAGCAAGTCTCCGGAGTGTGTCGGCCACTCCACGGGCGACGGCACCGAGGCGCTGCCGCTGCGGCTATATGGCTACCAGGCGCCGGAAGATCCGGTACTGATGGGAGAAGTGCCCGTTTCCAGCGGCTATCGCCTGCGCCAACAGGGTCGTTGGCTATTGGTGGCCGGGGATATCAGTAGCGGCCGCGGTCCTATGCCGGGCTGCCCCTGGACCATGACCGGTGCGACCATGGGCCCAGGCTCCACGGGTATGACCGTGCAACTGGTGGATATGCTGGATCCGCTGCTGACCCGCAGTTACGTCTTCGATGGCGCGGTGCGCGACGCCCTGGTCTATGGCGACTACCTGATTGTCGCCAGCGGCGAGTCGGTGCAGGCAGTGCACAGGTTGCGCCCCGAGCAGCGCTATCGCGTGGACTTCACGTCGCTGCAGGCCGACGCCGGACCGGCGCTGGGTCTGCGCCGCTACGGCAACCTGCTGCTGGTCTCCGCGGCGAAAGGGGTGTTCGCGCTGGATATCAGTGATCCGATGTCCATGCGGGTTGTCTCCGCGGGCAATACCGAGCGCGCGGAACAAGTAGGGATATTCAAGGACCGACTGATCGCCGCATCCGGCAGCGAAGGTATACGCACTTTTGAACTGCCCGGAGCCTTTGTTCTGAACAGCAGCGTGGAGAACGGGGAGCCGGTGTCCGCCGACGCCGGGCTGTCACTGCATTTCAATGAAGCGGTGGATCTCACCTCCCTGCAGGAATCTGCGGCAATAGAACTGCGGAACCTCACCGAAGAGAGCCTGGTGGCTGTACAGGTCGATGCCGCCGGCGAGCCGGAAGGCGAGGGCGTACAGTCGATACGGATCAACTGGGACAGGGTGCCGGGACACAGCTACCGGCTGGCGATCAACAGTGCGCAAAACCTGCGCGGCGGCGGCTTGTGGCTGCCCTATACACTGAACTTCCAATTAGCTGAAGCGGAGCGACAACAGCCACTTATCCAAAAGGTGGAGAACGGCGTGCGTCACCGCGGTGACAGCAGTGCGATTGTAATTCGCGGCAGCGGTTTTTCGGCCACTGCCGAAGTGCGGGTCAACACCATGCCGGTGTCTTTCAGCCGCGTGGATGAAAGCACTTTGGAGATCCCTCCCGGGGCTCTGGAAATGCTGCCGCTGGCCAATGGCATGCACAGCATTGAAGTGGTCGACGGCGAGCTCAGCGCGCGGGCCCACGGCGGCCTGGTGTTGGGTGACTCCGCTTCCGGCGTCGATTTCTCGCTATCCCCGGATTCCGCCGACGTGGCCGGCGGTCACCTGATCAAAGTGACAGCGGGGCGCGACGTCATTCTGCCCGGCAGTAGCGTACTGCTCCGCTCCAAAACCTCCGGCCGGGAGATCGAATCCCTGCGCACGGAAGAGGGTGGCCAGATCGTCGACCTGCACGACGATGTTATCGACCTGCGCAACTTCACCTTCTGGCTGCCGGGGGTGGAGAAGCCCGATGTGTTCGGTGTTTACCTGCGCAGTGGAGCCGGCGAACTCTATGTAGGGGACTTCTCCTACCGCATGGAGAAAGGGCGCGAACTGGTTCTCCCCAATTACCCGCCCATGCAAATCGGCGATGCGTTAAACCGGGGCGAACTCTTGTATGTGGGTGTTGCCGACGGTGTTGCGCCCACCGCCAGCAACCGCTTCCTGATGGAGGCGGGTATCGAAATCTACGATATCACCATCGGCGACCGCCCCGTGCGCCTGTCCCAACTCGCCACCACCGGAAGTGTCACCGGCCTGGCACTGGGCGGCGATACGCTCTGGGCCGCGGCCTCTGAACAGGGGCTGTTGCAGGTATCGGTACGCGATCCGCGCAACCCGATGCTGGTGCGCGAAGAAGCGGTGCCCGGTTACAGCGTTACCGATGTGGCCTTTGACGAGCGGCGCGGCTGGCTGGCCATGACCGCCGCTTCCGACCTGGGTACCGGCTTCCTGCGCATTGTCGATACCGCTTCCGAGTACCTGTCTTCGCCGCCGGGCGTTACCCCCTTTACCTTTGTGGAGGGAGAGTTTGCCGGCCGCCCGGTGGACGTCAAGTGGCTGGGTGGCGAGCTGACTGTGCTGTTGCAGGTTGGAGACAAGCTCAAGCTGGTGACCATCGCCGATATCGCCGACCCGGAATCCGCCACCGTGCAGTGGCTCGACCAAGTGGTTGCGGGCGATAAAAAACCGAGTTTGCTGGTGCATCACGGGCAGCTGCTGATTTCCAGCAACGGCCGGCTGGTGACTTACGCGCGGGAAGAGGGGGAAGAAGAGGGAGAGTGGAGCGCGAGTTACTGGGCCGATGTGGATGAGGACGCGGGGGCCCTCGCGCAACTGGATGGCAGCCTGCTGGTGGCGGGTGCCACTGGGCTGGAAACGGCGCGCCAACCGAACCTGGCGGTAACCCATATCAAACCAGCCGCCGGTGGTCAGTTGGGCTACCAGCAGAATATCCGCGTATATTTCTCCGACCTGATCAATACCGATGAGGCCGCTTCCGCCCTGTCCTTCACCGACGCCCAGGGTGCGGATATCTCGTCCGAGGTTGAGGTCGAGGCGGTAAATACCCTGCGCGGGGGTTATCTCGATATAGTGCCGGCCATGGCCGTGGACACGACGCTGCGCATCGGCATCGACGCCGGGCTGCAATCCCTGGACGAGCGCACACTGCTGCAGAGTGTGCAGTTCGACTTCGATTACCGGAATGCCGCGCCCCTGTCCATAGATACCGTCGACAATACCGAATCGGGCGAGCCTTTCGTTCATGCCGATGGCAGCGAACAAATTGTTATTCGCGGAACGGGATTTGGTGACGATGCGCAGGCTCTGTCGATACGGGTGGGGCAGACCCTGCTGCCGGCGGATGCCATTGTCGGTGTGGACGATACCCAAATAGAAGTGCAGCTGCCGGCCCTGCACCTGGGGCAGCAGGCGGTAGCCGCGCCGCTGCAGGTGGATCGCGACGGCCTGTCCGCACGCCTGGACGGCGCCCTGATTGTAGTGCCGAAGCTCGAAATACTTACCGTTAATCCTCACACTGGGCCGCCGCAGGGCGGCGAGTGGCTGGAACTGGTGGGGCGGGGCTTCCATCCCGGTATGGCGATCACCGTCGGTGGCCGCCAGGCGGGCAACCTGGAAATCTTCTCTGCCAACCGCCTGCGTGTACGCACGCCGTCCGGCAGCTTCGGTTACGCCCAAATAGCCGCCGAGAGCCGCTTCTTTGCCGATGAAATGGCCCTCTCACCGATCGATTATTTCTATGCCGGCGGCGCCACCGGTTCCGCCGCTTTACCCGACGACAGGCCCAGCCCGGTGGCCGCAGTGGCGGCAGGGGATCAACTGCTCTACGCCGTAACCGGCGGCAGTTATGACGTGGAGGATCGCGACGGCCGCCGTGTGAAGCGCCTTACCAGCGCTGTCGCGCGCCTGATCGTGGTCGACACCTCGGATCCGGTGCGGCCCAGAATACTGGAGAAAGAGGTCGCTGATCAGCAGCGTCCCTATTTCCACGAAGTCCCGGGCGGCCTGCCGGCGACCGATGGCTTTGTGGATGTGGCCAGGGATGGAGCCAACCTATACGTTGTCGGCGGCAACCGGGTATTCCATTTCGACCTCACCGTACCCGCGGACCCGCTGTTGATCAATGAACTGCCCCTGAGTGAAGCCAGCGGCGGCCAGATGCTGGATGCGCGGATGCGCGCGGTGGTCGCGCGGGATGACCTGGTATTTGTTTCCAGCAGCCTCGGCATCCACATCCTGCAGCGCGATGAATTCGGCAATCTGCGGGTACTGCATCACGTGGACCGCCTGGCTCTGGGCGGAACGCCGGACAAACTCTTCCTGCAGGGCGACAAACTCTGGTTCACCATGGAAATCGGGCGCCGGGTGGCGGCCGTTGAACTGTTGAGCGGCCGCTACGACGTGGCCGCCGATGTGCCGGCGGTGGATGCCGGTGGCGCGCGCTTCAGACCGCGGGACCTGATTGTCCACGGCGATATCCTGCTGGTATCCACCGGTGAGCGCGGCTCCGTGGTCGCCTATGAACTGGATGGCAACGGCGGTGCCCGCTTTGCCGCCGAGCGCCCGCTCACCTATCTGCTGCGCAATGGCTCCCTCACCGCCGGGCGCATGAAACTGGCCGGGCAGACACTGCATATTGCCGCGGGGCAGGGCGACCTGCAGCTGTACGACCTGTCCGCCTGGCTTGGCCACCAGTTCAACGAAGCGCCCGAACTGCGCCACTATTTCGCCGTCACCGGCGACGTCAACAGCCTGCATATCACCCCCCGGGCGCTGTACCTGGGCTCCGCATTCCCCTACGCAAACGGCGAGCCCACGGAAAACCCGGTGACAGGTGCGGCGGCGATTCAACAGCTGGGCGGCGGTATCAGCACCGTCGAAAACGACTTGCTGATGGTGATGGCCCATACACCGGATGCGGAAGCCGCCCACCCCCGGGCGGAACCGGTCACGGTCAATTTCAACCGACTGCTGGATCCGCAGCAATTTGCCGCGGGGGCACCGCAGCTGCTCACGGTGACATTGAACGGCGCTCCGGTGGCCGGCTCCGTGGTTCACCAGGTGGCGGATGGCGGTAGCCAGTTGCGTTTCCGCCCCGATGCACCCTTTGTCGCGGACAAGCGCTATCAGGTGCGCGTTGGCGGCGGCATCCGGGATCTGCACGGCGCCAGCCTCGATCGGGACTACCAGTTCCGCTTTACGGCGGTCTCCGGCAAGCAGCCGGTCCTGGAGGCTGTGGATATCGACAGCGGCAGCTGGCGCGGCGGCGAGGAAGTATCCATTTTCGGCAGCGGCTTCGATGCAGATACCGTTATCGTGGTGGGCGGTATCCGCATCACCAGCGAAGACTTCCTGTCGCTGAGCGAAAATGAAATCCGTTTCCGCCTGCCGGCTCTGGATGTCGCACCGGATGCCAACCGGCCAGTGGCCATTCAGGTAATCAATGGCGGCCTGGGTACCACCCGGATCGGCGCCATCACCTATATTGCCGACCCGCGTATCACCGCCGTCGGTGCCTACGATCCGGTCAACGCGACGCTCGACCCCGCCGCGACCCGCTTCGCCTTTGGGGAGTCGCGCCTGGTAGCGGTGGAGGGCGCCGGAATCGCAAACAGAACCCGCCTGTTGGTGGCCGGCGAGCCGGCTGTCGATCTGCAGCGCACAAGGCACAACCGCCTGGTATTCCGCCTGCCGGATAACCTGATAGGCCCGGTGGAGCTGGCGCTATACAACCGGGCCGACCTGAGCGATGCGGACCTGGATCGGCGCCTGGCCATGGACTTCGTTTCCGAACATCAGTTGGCCGCGGAGCGCAGTGCCCGCAGCGGCGACCTGTTGCTGCTCGGCTTCCCGCAGGGATGGTCCCTCTTTTCCACCGCCGCTGGCGGCCTGCCGCAACTGCTCTCCCAGGTGGATCTGTCCGATCGCATGGCCGGCGGGGAGACCGTAGAAGAACTGGTGCTGGACAACCGCCATGTGGTGGCGGTGACTTCCGCCGGGCAACTGCTGGTGCACGATATTGCCAATCCGCTGGCGCCGGAACAGCACTACAGTTGGAATAACCCGGAGGGCTTGTCTCTCGGCGATCCGCGCCTGCACGGCAATATCCTGCTGACCCGCGGCGAGGATCGCTTCAACCTGGGTTCACTGTCGCCCCTGGCACTTTCATCCCATCCGGCACCGGGGCTGCGGGATGCGGTGGTCGATGCGGCGGGCATCACCCTGCTGTTCAACGACCGGCTTGAATACCGTTCCCTGGCCGAGCCGGAGCAGGTGCGACACAGCCAGCCCCTGTTGCTGCTCAACCCCCGCCGGTTGCGCCAGCGCGATGGTCGCCTGATGGTGGTCGGTGAGGGTGAGATAGAGCTGTTCGATATGGCGCGCCTGCGCTCCGCGGAGGCGGAGGCGGGGCTGGGCATCGCCGTTATTCCCGGTCTGCGCCAGGCGGTTCTCAATGGCGAACTGCTGGCCGCGGTTACCGAGGCGGGCAACGGCCGCCGCCTGAAACTGTACGACCTGGGTGCGCACAGCGGCAATTATCTCCTCGCCACCCGCTACCTGGCGGAAGTCCGCACGGGCAACGGCCTGACGGCGGGGGACCTGGACCTCCGTTTCCGCGGGGCGCGCCTGGAATGGCAGGGCGGCCCGGGCAACCGGCGCGGTGTCTGGGCGGCGAATATTGCACTGGACAACTTCTGGCAACTGCTGCCCAGCCCCATCGACGGCCCCAGTCAGGAACTGGTGGCGCGTATTGCGGGGCGGAGCGACAACTGGCGCGGAGTCGGGCTGTTAGTGACCGCCTCCGGTGAAACCGACCCGCTGATGGGCTTCAACCAACAGCTCGGTGATCAACTGCGCTTCCGTATCCACGGCGGTGCCTATACGCCCGGCGAGCGCTACCGGGTTGCCCTGAACGGCGCGCCGGAGACTTCGGTGCGCGGCGGACAGGTGACATTCGATATGCCCTGGTCGCTGGAGGCGGCGCCGCTGTTCGGATTCGAGGAGGCACAGCTGTTGTCCCTGTCCCCGGCCAGCACCATTACCGGACGCCCGGTGACCCTGACGCTCAACGGCTACCGGCTCGATAGCATTGCGCAACTGCGCATCGGCTCCGCCGCCTTTACCCCTGAAGACTGGCAGCTCTCCGCCGACGCTACCCGCCTGACACTGGATGTCCAACTGGAGGAAGCGGGCCTGCACGGGGTGGTGGCCGCCCTGGAAAACGGCGAGAGCGCGGTGCTGCCCGCATCGCTGATCGTGACTCAGGCCCTCGGCGTGGACGGTGTGGTTTCCGCCAAGTCGGATGCGGACAGCGTCAGCGATACCCGCGCCACGTCGATTACCGTCAGCGGCGAGGGGTTCGCCGGGGATATCTCAGTGCACCTGCTCAGGGTCGATCACCAGGAGCAACCGACGGCCGCGAATCGCGTTTCCTTCTCGCGCAATGCCGCCGCCACCGAGCTCCAGTTGGACAGCTTGGGCGGCGTGCCCGGCGAGCGCCTGCAACTGGCGATCGTTCGCGCGGCCACCGGGGAAACCCTGATGGTCGAACAGCAGCACTGGCTGACGGTGGTGGACGACACCGCGCCGGTGCTCAGCCTGCCCGGCGAGCCGGGTTACCTGGCACCCATGGAACTGCTTGCGAACGAAGCGATCAGTGTCGGTGAATTTTCGGTAACCAAGGTACCGCTGGACTACAGCGGAGATGCGGCTGAGGACATCAGCGGCCGCTTTGAATTGCAACAGGTTGCACCGGAGCGCTGGCAACTGCGCCTGCGCGACGGCGCCGCACTGGAGCACAACGCCTACTACGATTTCCGCCTCGCGTCCGTGCGGGACAGTGCCGGCAATAGGGCCACGGGCCGCTATTTCGGTGCCAACGGCAACCCGGGCGCCGCCGACGCAGTATTTACCCAGGGGGTACCGGACGGCGAAGTGCGGCGGCGTTTTGTGGCCGAGGACCTGCTGCCGCCGCGCAACCCGGCACTGGAAGTGGTCCGCGAGGGTGCGCGTTCGGTGACGCCGGTCCCGGTCAATCCGGGCACGACCCTGACCCGCGGTCGCAGCTACGGTCTGCGCTTCTCCGCGCAGGACAACTACGGCGACCGGATTGTTTACCGCTACCGGATATCGCCACATCACCCCGGTGACTACACCGATAATTTCCGCAGTGCCGACAGTGACGATGAATTCACCCAGAGGATCCTTGAGGATTTCCAGCGCTTCGAAGTGCTCGCCGAAATCAGTGACGGCAAGGGCAATATCGCCCGCACCAATTTCGAGGCGGGGCTGCGGGATCCACAGATAGAACTGGACGCCTTTTTCACTGAGCCGGAGGAAGCAGAGGAGGCGGTGCGCAGCACGCTGCATTATCGCATTGCCGGCGACGTGGATATGCTCGAGACGCTGACCTTGCGCGTCACCGATCTCGCCAACGCGCCGCCCATGAACGCCATGGAAGGGCTGATCCTGTCCCGGGACGGCCGCCTGGTGTCCGGCAGCCGCAATTTCCTCAATCCGAAGATCCGCGATATTGCCGGGGGCAGTGCAGGGCAGCCCTCTATCAGTGTTCCGGTTTACCTGGACGCCACCTTCGGCTTCAGCGGCCAGAAGCGCATGGAGAGTGCCTATACCCTCTACCGGGACCGCACACCACCGACCCTGAATATCGTCTCCCCCCGGGACGGCGACTTTATCGCCTTTGACGAGCGCGCGGACCTGCTGATCCAGTCCTTCGACAAATACGGCATCGAAGCCGTGGAGGTCAGCCGCAACGGCGGTGACTGCGAACAGGGCGGCTCCTGGACAACCCTGGAAGATCCGCGGCGCTACAGCTTCCAGGTTTCCGCCGACGACTTCGCCGACGGGGAAATCCCCCTGGTGCCCATCGCCGTGCGCGCCACCGATCCCAACGGCAACTGCACCGCGGAGAGCCTTACCCTGCGTGCTTACGATCCCAGTGACGGCGCGCCGGAAGTGGCCATACTCTCGCCGCGCAACGGGGATACCTTCTACGAAAATGAAGAAGTCACTTTCGAACTGGCTCTGCGCCAGGTGACTTCCGCGCAACTTTGTATGGATGTGGGCGGCGAGCCGGCCGATCCCCGGAACTGCGTCGCTGTGTCCCGCGAGCCGGAAGAAGATGAGCGCCGCTTCGTCACCCTGCGCCTGCCACAAACCGGCGAGGACATCGTGGTGATCGCCCGGGTACAGTCCGGCAGTCTCAGGGGGTACGCCTTCCTGAATGTGCGCGCGGATGAGGGCCTGTCCGAAGAAGTGGTGCTGGAAACCTTGCCCGATACCGCCGTATTCGCCGGCACTGGCCTGCGCCTGCGCTCCGATAGGCCCGCGGAGATGCCGGACTTCAGCGACAGCTCCCATATCGACTACCGCGACCCGGGCGGCGCCGCTCCGGTTGCCCTGCCCATGGCCGGGCTGGATCGCTGGATGCCGGTCAGCCGCTCGGGCGAGAGCGTGGAAATCGAAGCGGTGCTGCAGGATCGCGCGGGCAATGAATCGCGCACGCAGAAATCGCTGGCCAAGTTGCCATTGTTTGCGGGAGATTCGGAAGTTCTGTGGCAGGCGGCCACGACCGGTGACGATCTGCTCGCCACCGTGGATACGCCCCTGGGTGTGGTTTGGGCCGTCGCGGGCGAGGCTGTCACCCTGTGGGAGCACAGCGCCCGGCAGGGCAATCGTGTTATCGCGGAACTGGACCGGGATGCGCAGCTACTGTCCCTCCATTTTTCCGGCACCGCCCTCTACGGGGAAGTGGCGCGGGGCGGGGCTCGGGAACTGCACCGTTGGGCGCTTGAGTCCGGCGATTGGGGCCCGGTGGAGACCTATCCGCTGACCGGTGAATTGCTGGCGGTGCAAGGTGACCTGGTGTGGCAGGGCCTGGGCAAATCGGTGGACGCCTTCCGGGCGGGCGAAGCCCAGCCGGTAGCGGTTGCCGGCACCAGCCTGCTGGAGCCCGTGCGCCGGGCACAGGCCTGGCACGACCGGCTGCTGGTGCTGGGCGATAGCGGTATTTCGGTTCTCGCTGTTGAGATGGCGGATACCCCGCGGCTGGTCCGCGAATCCTTCCACGGGATGGAATTCGCGTCCGGCATTGGCGTACAGGGCGACCGCCTGCTGGTATGGCGGGGCGAAGAACTCAGCGGCTTCCGCCTGCGGCCGGAGGGCCTGCTGGAGGAAAATCACCTGGTGCTGCCGGATGCTATTGACCGGGTGATTCCCGACGGCCCACTGCTGTGGGTGCACGCCGGCGACATCTCCACAAGCGGAGGAAACTGGTGGCTTGTGGAAGAGGGCGAGGTAAGGGGGCTGTTCCCGGCCGGCGCCGGCCCTGTCGATACCCTGCTGGTAGCGCCTGGCCAACTGGTTCACGCTGCCGTCGACGATGCCGGCACGCTGCAACTACTGCGCCAGTCCATCGACCGGCAACTGGACATTCCGGTAACCAGTCCGGACATTGCCGCCCATGCCGGCGGCGTCGAAGTGATTGCCGAGGGCCTGCAAGACCGCCGGGCCACCGCGGTGGTCCGGGACCCGCAGGGCAATCCCCTGCCCCTGCGCAAGCTGTCCGCCGATCGCTGGCATATCCCGGCCGGCGTCCTCGGCGGTGCCACGGATCTTGTACTGGAACTCCACCAGCACGGCCGTGTGGATAACTATCCGTTGGTGGTACCGGCGGCTGAGAACCCAACAGCTGTTCTCTCGCCCGCCACGGGCAGCGTGGTTGCGGGCGGTGCGGATATCCCGCTGGTAGTGTCTCTGGACAGCGCGGCCATGGCGGGCGCTGTGGAACTGGTGCGCGATCAGGGCAGTGCGCCCATGGCGCTGTTCGGCGCGCACGCCTGGTCCTGGCACAGGCTGCCCGCCGCCGGCGTTGCGGAAACTCTGCGGTTCAGGCTCGACGGCAATACCCTGGCGGATAACCTCGCGCTGACAACCGCCGAGAGCGATGCGACGGATATCGGCGTCACTTTCCTGCAGCCGGAAAACAACCGCAGCTTCGACGCCGGTGAAGCCATTTCCATTCACTACCGCACAAACGACCAGCAGGGCCGGAATTTCCGCCACGCCGAAATCACCCTGCTCGATTTCAACGGCGTACCGCAGCAGACCACGCGCCTGGCAAGCGAGGAAGGAGAACTACTTTGGCGGGCCCCCGCGGTAGCGCAGCGGGAGGTCTTCACCCTGCGCGTGCGGGCCTATTACGGCGACGACTGGTCCTACAACGACGGACAACTGGGTCTCACCGTCATGCCGGTGCGCACCCTGCCGCAGCCTCAGATTGCCGCCCCCTTGTCGGTGCGGGCCGGCGCCGTTTTCGAGGTTGCCCTGGAAGAGCCGGTGCCCAACGGCAGTACAGACATCGTTGTCGAGGACGCAAGCGGACAACTGCTCGCCCGTGGCGACACGGCTTTGGAGTTGCGGGCTCCCGATTACCAGGGCGGCTCCCAGCTACTGACTGTCCGCGCACAGGCGGAGGACGGCCTGGGCAACAGCAGCGGCGCCGAGCGGAGCATCACTGTTCTGCCGGGCTACCAGTGGACCGAAGAGGCGGCCCTGGCTGCGGATATTGTCCTGTCGGACGTAGAACAACTGTGGCTCGCCCGGGGACGCGACCTGACCGATGCCCAGGGCCAGTTGTTGCGGCGTTTTGACGGCGCCATCACCACACTTTCCCGACTCGGCGATCGCCTGCTGGTCAGCGTCGCCGGCCAGGGTTTCCAGGTGCTGGACCCGCAGGAGGAGTTCACTTCCGTCGGTACCCTGCCGCTGCAAGGCAGCGTTACCGCGGTCAGTCAATACGGCGACTACCTGTTTGCGGTTATCGACGGCGACCTGAGGGTTTTCTCCGTCAGCGGCAACGCCATTGCACCGCAGGCGGAGTTCGACGCGGCACTCGCGGGGCAAATCGGCTCGGAGGGTATCAGCGCCGTGAACGCCGCCGCCGACGGCACTTTGGTACTGACAGACAGTGCCCTGTATCGAGTTGTTCGGGCGGATGGCGAGTGGAATGCCGAAATGCTGCTGGCGCAGCCGGGCGGAATACAGCTGCTGCGCCACGGCGGGGCCATAGTCCTCGCGGATAGCGAGGGCGGCGTCACCCGCCTGGATCGCACCGGGGCCACGCGCCTGCAAACCGGACGGCAGATTGCCGGTATGGCGATGGTGGGTAACGACCTGCTGTTGAGCTTCAGCGGCGGCAACAACCTGTCGCTGGTCGACGCCGGCGTGGCCGGCCGCCTGGACAATATGGGGGAATACAGCCTGCCCTCCGAGCTGGACGCACTCACCCTGCACGGCGACAAACTGTATTCCGGCGGTCGCGTATACCGCTGGCTGCAGCAGGGCGCACCGGCACTGGTTGCCGAGCGGCAATTGCTGGACAGCGGAGTAGATGTCGCGGTGCAGGACGGCGAGTTCCTGGTCGCCGGCTCCCTCGCCGGCGCCGCTCGCCTGCGGGCCGGTGATGAGGGGTGGCAGCCCGACACTATCGGCAGCCCCTTCACCGCGGCCGTGGCCGCCGTGGCTTCCGGCAGCCGCTACGAATATGTACTGGAGCGGGATACCGGACAGCTGCGCGTGCACACGCCGAACAGCGGCGTGCCGCTGCACACCTTCAATTACGGCGACCGCCTGCCATCGTCGCTACACCTGGCCGGCAAATACCTGATCGCGGTATCCGGCGATACCCTGCTACTGCACGACCGCGAAAACCTGGAGCTGGAAGACACCCTGACCGTGCTCCCCGGCGACAACATCGTCTCCCTGGCCACCCACGGTGAAGTGCTCTACCTGGCCACCGCCAGCCGGCGCCTGTTCCGTCTCTCCGGTATAGCACTGCCGCTACAGACACACCTGTTGCGGCGCGTGGACCTGCTCGACGGCGGCGCCGCGCGGCTCGATAAGCTGGTAACCACAGGCGATTACCTCTTCTTCACCGCCGACGACACCTTGCACCGTCTGGACCTGAACAGCTACCTGGATACGACGGTATCCCTCGAGGGCACGGTGGACGCGGTGGCTCACGCCCACGGCAGCGTCTGGGTGGCGCTGCGCAACGGTGAAGAAAACCGCATTGTCGCACTCAATCCCTCCACACTTTCGGAAGCCGGCCCGCCGGCTCTGCCGCAACCGGCGCGGGTGCGCGCCATGGCCTTCAGCGGCTCCCGCCTGCTGCTGGCGCTCAACGGCGGCCCCCTGCGTTTGTACAGCCTGGCATCCGGTGACAAAGCGGGCTCCGCCGCAACCCTGCTGCCGCAACCGGGTGCCGTCTTCCAGCAGGGTGAAAAACTGCGGTTGAGCCTGAGTGACGATACAGGACTGACCAGCGTTCGCTACCGGATCAACGGTCGCCTGGTCAGCGCGCGCCACGAGCGCCCCTTCCAGGACAGCATTCCGGTGCCCGGCTTCCTGCGCAACGGCCAGCCGTTTGAAGTGGTCGCCGAAGCGGTGGACATCAATGGCAATATCCATAGCTCGCTCGCCAGGAGCGTGCTGTTGCAAGGGGAAGACCTGCCGGCCAACCCCTTCCGCGTGGTGATTACCGAACCGGCGCCGGGCGGCGTCAGCCACCTGCCGAAACCCCTGACCGCGCGCGCCGACGTGCTCAACAGCACTCTGCCCGTGGAACAGGTGGAATTCTATTTGTCCGAGACCACCGACCGCGACGGCGCCTACCAGATCGATGGCAAGCACTACGGCCCCGAATATGTGATTCGCCGCGATTACGACGAAACTTACAACGGCCGCTGGATCAAGGTGCGCGCCATCGATATGTTCGGCAACAGCGTCGAATCCGAACCGGTGGCCATCCAGCGCGAACTCGATGCCGATCCGCCCCAGGTCGGCGCCTTCAGTATCGACGAAGGCCACCTCGAAGTCTCCGCGGGCAGGGTGGTGGAGAAGCATCCGTTTACCCTGCGGGTGTCGGCAAACGACGAAGAGAGCGGTATCGACCAGGCGCTGTTGTGGCGCAACGGCACCATTGTCGCCGCGGCCTTTGGCGGCGGGGATATGGTATTCACCGAGCGCACCGCTGAGCGCGACCAGACCCTTGAATACAGCATCCGGGTAACCGACCGCGCCGGCAATCTGTCCGAGTCGTCCGTCAGTTATCAGGTGGTGGCGGATACCCGCCCGGTACCGCAACTCGTCAGTGTGCCGGATAGGGTGCTGGAGCAGGGGCCGTTCAAACTCACTGTCGCCGCCAACGACGATGTGGCGATAAGGCAGCTGCGCGTCACCTGGGATGGTTTCACCCTGGATCAGCGCAGCTATAGCGGAAATATTTCCGCCACTGGCAATATCGCCGTGGCCGGGCGAGACCGGCGCGGGTCGCGCCTGGGTGCTCCCGCGGAAGCCGCCCTGGTGATCGAAGCCAATGACGATATCGGCCAGGTCGGGCAGCTAGAACAGTCGGTAACCGTGGTGCAGGACCGGGTGCCCGATACCGCGACGCTGGTCGTAGAGCAGGAACCGAGTGACTTCTACGGCAATGTCCACGCGGTCGAACTGAGTAACCTGCTGGCGGTGGACGAGGGGCAGGACCCGGCGCAGATCAGCATCCGCGCCTACGGCGAGACGGTGCAGAGCAAGACCCTGCCCGCCAACAGCGATCGGTTGCGCATGACCTTCCGCCTGCCGGAGGAGGACCTGGAGGGCGACCGGTTCCGCTTCCGCGTGCACTACCTGGACCACCTGGGACAGTCCGCTGAATCCGCCGAGTACAGTGTGCAGTTGTCGCGCTTCCCCAATCAGCTGCGCTTCGACGACGGCGACGGCACACTCAATCCGCGCGTGGTCGACGCCGGCGCCGGTGCCTTTTATCGAGTACAGGCACTGGACAGCGCCGCGCGCCCGGTGGCCGCGCAGGCCATCGACTGGGTCCTGAGCCGCGACGGCCAGCCGGTGGACGCCGCCGCTTCCGTCACCGACCTCAGCGGCGCCGCGGAATGGGCCCTGCCCACGGCGCTGGAAACCGGTATCTACGATCTGCGCGCCAGCATCCGCGGTTTCGAGCGGCCGGAAATCGCCGCTCAATTGCGCCTGCGTGTGAAGGCGGGCGAGCTGGCATCCGTTCGGGTTGCGCATATCCCGGCCACCGAGGCCGGGGAAAATACCAGCCTGCAGATCCGCGCCGTGGATGCCGGCGGCAACCCGGCAGTACTGCACGGGGATGCCAGCTTCCGCCTGTCCCTGCCGCAAGAGGGCTTCCAATTCGGCTTTATCGACAACGCCGGGATAGAACCTCTCGGCGAAGGGCAGCGCATCACCCTGCAGTTGCGGGATAGCGAAGTGCAGATACCGGTGCGCGTCAGCACCCGCGCGTCTCTCTACCAGGGCGCGGTGGAATTGCTGGGCGCGGACGGCGGGCTGCCGGTTTACTACGATCACGACGACAACCCGGACACCGCCATGGTGCAGCGCACCAGCCTGCCGTTCGAGGTAGTGAGCGGCGCGCCCGCGGGTATCGCACTCAGCCTGCAAGGTTTCGACAACCATCCCCAGGGCGAAGAGGGCGTGCTGGAAGCGGATGAAACCGCCGAAGTGCGCGCGCGCCTGGAAGACCGGTTCGGCAACCGCGTCTACCGCTACGGCGGGGACTTCACCACCCTGAGCCTGTCCCTGTCCGCGGATGGCGAAGCCAGTATCGATGGCGAGAACCCGCTGTCCCTGGTACTGGAAGAGGGCGAGGCGCTGGTGGACGTCACCACCTCGGTGCCCGGCACGGTGACCGTGGAAGCCGAGGATACCGACGGCCGCGCCGGCGAACTGATCGCCGAGCCCTTGTCGCTGGAATTCCGCAAACGCCGCCCGGCGGTACTCTCCGCGGAATTCCAGCAGGCCACCAACAGCGAAATTACCCCGCTGTTGCTTCAGTTCAACGAGGCGGTGGAACTGGCTGCGGAGCAGGCGGACATAGCGCTCAGCATCGACGGCGAAGCCGTGCAGGGCCGCTGGGAAGTCGAAGGCGAGCAGGTGCGTTTCGTGCCGGACGCGCCGCTACCGCTGGGCCGCTGCGCCAGCCTGGATACCGCCGGGGCACAACTGCGCGGCGTGCAGGAGCAGGATGCGGTGCTGGCGCAGAGCTTCCAGCCCTGCACCTTTCATATCGCTTTCCAGGTGCCGCAGGAAGTCTACGAACTCGAAGGTCTGGAGGGCAGCGAGGTCGCTCTCGGACTCAGGTTTGCCGACAACCTGGATCCACAACAGCTGGCCGACCTGCACCTGTTCCTGGATGGCGACCACAGCGAGCGCCAAGACCTGGATATCCAGGGGCCGAGCCTGCAACTGCCGCTGCTGGAAGGTCGCCAGGATGGCACCCGCGTGCTCTTCACCCCCGCGGCCAGCCACCCACAGATTGCGCAGCAGCGGCTGTTCGCCAACCAGTTGGAATTCAGCCTGCTGGATCGGGAACAGCACTTCGATCCGTTCCTTGTTACCGAACTGATCCCCGGCAGCGCCAGCATCCAGTTGGACCCGGTGACCTCTCCCTACGCGCCCATACCGCTCACCCTGGTGATGGAGAGCCAGGGCTTCCGTTTCGAGCTGGATGCCGCGGAGCTGAACGCGCCGGAACAATTCGTACTCGGCAGCAGTGATCCGGAAATCGCCGTGGCCGAGGGCCTGGGAGTGCGCGGCCTGAAACCGGGCAGTGCGCAGATCGCCATCTCCCTGCTGGAAAACCCGGCGGTGAATACCGAAGTCACGGCAAATGTGCAGGTGCCGCTGGAACGCGACAGCGACGGCGATGGGGTATCCGACTATGTCGAACTCGTCTCCGGCAGCGATCCCCAGGATGCGGAGAGCGTACAGGTCGATGAAAGCCTGGCGGTGGAATTGATCCTGCCCGAGACGATCAGTGCCTCTATGGCTGAATCCCCCTACCGCCTGCCGCTGCAATTGCGCCTGGCGCACGGCGGCAACAGCCTGGTTGTCA
The DNA here is from genome assembly GCF_051659245.1 of Microbulbifer sp. Taxonomy (NCBI): domain Bacteria; kingdom Pseudomonadati; phylum Pseudomonadota; class Gammaproteobacteria; order Cellvibrionales; family Microbulbiferaceae; genus Microbulbifer; species Microbulbifer sp. The sequence continues at coordinate 7,628 of NZ_JBOFOC010000139.1, read as the reverse complement.
GCGGCGCCGCGCTGGATGAGCTGGTCCAAGTCACCAGCTCCGACTGGTCGGTGGCGGCACCGAACGGCTCGCTGCTGGATCTTGTGAAAGAAGGCGTGGTTCAGGTAACCGCCACCCTGTCGTCCAATCCGGAATTGACGGCTTCCGCCGAGCTGGAAGTGGTCAGCAGCGAAGAATACCCGAAAGTCCTGGTCTCCGAACTGCCGGCGCACCGGCTGTACCGGAATGCGGAGTTCGGGCGCACGGTGCTGCATTTTGTGGGTGATTTCCGGGATATCGGCGAAGGCTATTCGGTGGAGCTGCATATCGACGGCATACGCGTCGCGCGCAGCAAGACAGAGATGGAGAGCTGTGAAGACTGCATGCCCGGCGTCTACAGCGAATGGCTGCACGAGGGGGACCTGGCCATAGTGATGCCGGGTGGGGTGCCGGAGAATCTGACGGGTGCCCTGGATATCCGCTTTGTAAGCCAGAGCGAAAACCTGAAGCTGGCACTGGCTCTTGACAACTTCCCCCAAGAAACCAGCTGGAGAATTCTGGATCCGAAAAGCGATAATGCTGTGGTTGCCAGCGGGCCGGACGAGCCTTATAGAGAGGTCGATGGCTATGTCGAAGAATTTATTGAAGTGCCCGGCGCTTGCTACACCTTTGTTATTCTCGACAGCTACGGTGACGGCATGTGCTGTCGAAATGTGGAAGGTGCCGGTAGCTACACCCTGACCAGTCTGCCCGACGGGGAAATCCTGGCTTCAGGGGAAGGGGACTTCGGTACTTCACAGGAAACTGGATTCTGCGTCGCCGACGCCACAGAGGGAGAACTTCTGCACGAAATATCGTTGCAGCTGCCGGTATACGACGACGCTCCAGCGACAGTTACTATCGGGAATAGAGCCCAACTCGAATTGGTTCAGGGACAACTTCTGCCTCACCGATACCAAGTCGGTTCGGAACCCAAGAACAGTGTTCGCTTGACCTATCTGTTGGATGGCAATCCGGTAGGGGATATCACAGAATTTGACATCCCTGACGAAGTGGCTGCCCAGGTCTTTTCTCTGCCATCGCCGGGAAAACTCGTCCGCCTGCGCCAGGGCACCGAAGCTGTAGCTTACCGTTTTGAAGTGAGCGATGACGGTGAGAACTGCGACTGCGATCCCGGTGATGGAGTCGTTTTGTCGGCTGTTGATTGGGAGTGGTTGAACCCAGGGGTGGCTCGATTCCGGATCCTGCGTATTGAGGATGGCGAACCGCAAGAGTCTTACGAATGGGAGACACCGTCAGCCAGTGAATTCCGGGAGCGACTGCCTGTAGGCGAATACCTGTTGCTGATGGAAGTCGGTGATTCGTCCGTACAAGTAGAGAATGCGGCAAACTTCGTGCTCGATTACGGCGGCCCGATAACACCTCTTGCCGGCCGGATCGGAATCAGCTTTGAGCACAACCACAGCATTGTGGATAACTACTATCAGCGCGATGAAACACCGCTGGTTGCCGAGCCCTGGATGGATGGCGCCATGCTGTCGGTGTCGATCGAGGAATTCACCGCCTCCGGTATCCGGGCGAGCGAGCGGCAGATCGGAGAACTGTCTGTGACCAGCGGTTCCTGTCCGGCGCTCAGTGTGGAACAGACCAACGGCGCCATGCCCCTGCCCACGGACTCCATCGTGTATGGCGTGGATGGCGGCTTGATTGTCTCCTCGAGCCGCAACTACTGGACCCTGCGCTTCAGCCATGAATATATGGGCTTTGGTGGTTTATCGCTGCCCGACTACGGGTTGCCTGCCACCACCTATCAGAGGCCGGGGGGGCTGGTGGATGTGATGATCGACCGCGAATTCGCCGATGCCCTCAATAGTTACGGAGAGAGCGAACGTCTCTATGTTGACGTGATCGGCAGGTGTGAAGATTCGCAGTTGCTGGAAATACCGATTTCCCTGAAGCCGTCGGCGCCTGAGGTTACTGAATTCAGCTTCACCGGTACCGGTCTTAAAAGGCAGGGTGGTTACTTCGATATACAAGTGGAAGACGCAGACGGCGATCTAACGGGTATTTCGATTCAGCACGAAAGCTGGCAGTGCCCGCAGGAACCAGGCGGACCTATCGGACCTCCCGGACCTCCCGGACCTTTCGGGTTGGTCACTGAGGAAAGTTCCGGAGAGGGGGTCTCCCTTCCCGCGGAAGAGGCGTGCGATGGATACTTGCAGCTCGTCGAAAGAGAAATAGCTTACCTGGATCCAAATTCCAGGGGTGGCGGCATAAGCTTCTTTGGCCATCCAGCCTCAGCCGGGAAAAACAATTTTGGTGGCCGCTACCGATTGACACTGGCGGATCGCAGTGCCGATCTGCTGCCATCGGAAAGGGTTGTTGCCTGGGTTTTTGACGGCGCCGGCAACGAAATCGAAGTTCCCTTGTCGAGGGATAAGCGCAACTACTATGCCGACAGTGACGGCGATGGCCTGTTGGATATCGAAGAAATTGAATTGGGATCCGATCCCTACAATCCCGATCCCGACGCCGATGCCGACGGTGACGGCATTTCCAATTACGACGAGATTCGCGTCTACGGCACTGATCCGCTAAAAGCGGATACCGATGGAGACGGGGTGCCGGATTATGTGGAACTGGTTTCCGCTTCCGATCCACTGGACCCACAAAGTACCTCCGTAGATCTTACATTTGTTACGACAATCAGCATCGATCCCGGGCTTTACCGCAGGGGGTTAAATGCCAATCCCGTCCATTTCACGCCGAAGGTGGTAGCGGTATTTGAGCATAATGGCAGGACGATCGAAGGCGTGGATATGTCCTCACAAATAGCGAACATGGAGTTCTCTATCGACAATCCGACTATCGCCTCTGTATCCGGTGGTATCTATACCCCCCTGGCCCCGGGGTTGGCCCAGATTCGTGTAGAGGCACCCTCAGGGCTGGAGGCCCAGACGGACTTGGAGGTGGTGGACTCCCTGTGGCTGGCCGGTAATAACGGAGATAGGAACGGACAGCGAATTTATTACAGCATGGGCGATTCCGTCTGGGGTTGGGGCCGTAATGCCTATTACGGTACTTACTGGCTTGGGGATGGCTCCTATGTGGAAAAACGGGTTGAACCTGTCCCAATTGGCGACAATGCGCGGAGTTTTTCCGTAATTGAACCAAGCTACCGCCATACGCTGGCACTGGACTCCCAGGGCAACCTGTGGGGGTGGGGAGTGGGGAACGATGTCTACGGACTAGTGACCAGCGGCTCCAGCAACCTTCCGGTTCAACAGTCGATCGAAGGCCCCGAGTTGCCAATCGCAGCCTTGTCAGCGGGCGACTATCATGCCTTGCTTCTGGATGCACAGGGCCATGTCTGGGGTTGGGGAAGTAATAACAATGGCCAGTCGGGTGTAGGCCAGGAAGCCGGCTCTAAGGCAGCACTTGGGCGAGTTATGTTCCCTGAGCCGGAGCTCAGGATTCAGGCGCTGGCGGCTGGCTCTGCCCACAGCCTTGCGCTGGATGAGCAGGGCCGGGTATGGGCATGGGGCCGCAATGACATCGGCCAGCTTGGCGATTCCAGCAGAGAGGATCGTTATGCTCCTGTACTGGTTGCGAATGAGGAAATGATATCTTCCGTAGTAGCCATAACCGCCGGCCTCGGAGTCAGTTTAGCCCTGGACCAGGATGGCCGCGTGTGGGCCTGGGGAGACGGCAGCAGTGGCGCCTTGGGAACCGGCGACTGGGGTGAGCGTTACGCCCCGGTGGAAGTTCTATTCGAGGGATTACGGGGTCGCATACTTTCAGCGTCAACCAGTGGCCGCCACAGTATTGCGCTGGATGACGAAGGTGGTATCTGGTCCTGGGGCGTCAACGACGATGGCCAACTCGGTGATGACCAGCTCGGCGAGGGCCAGGGCGAAGGCCCCAGAAGCCAGCTCACACCGGCGCGGGTATCCGGAATTCTGAACATTACGTCGCCGCAGATAATCCTGGCCACTGGCCGCTCTAGCTTCGCAGTTGATGCCGTGGGTAGGTTGTGGACCTGGGGCCGAGCTGTGGCTGGTAGTATTGACGGACTACCGCCAACCCCGGTGCCCGTACCTGTGCCAGTGCCGGCGGACTCGGTATCCATCAATACTTTGGCCGTTCGCGAGCTGATGCCACCGGACTTTTTGGTAGTTCCCGTGGAAATTGAAACTGCGGGCAATTACCACATCAGCCTGGACGCCGCCGAACCGATCAACGCTCGCCTGTACGACGAGCAGGGGAATACTGGTCACCTGTTGCGCTGCGAGCAGCGGCCGTTCAGCTTCAGCCTTGAGCCTGGCAGCTACCGCCTGGTTATCCGCGCCTACCAGCACCAACTTCCCGTACCAGTAAATATTCTGGTGGAATCCGGGGCGGCGGAAGGCTATGAGCTGGATGGTGGCATAGTCACCATTCCCGATGATTCTGGATATGGTTACGGTTATGAAGCTGAATGTGGCTCAGATGACCAGATCATAGTTGGTTACTGAGCGGTCGCTGTTATGGCTAAAATTTTGTGTGTATGGGAACTCGGTAACGACCTCGGACATATCGCCAGACTCACGCCGGTGATGAATGGCCTGGCGGAGCGCGGCCATCAAGTGGTGTTCGCCAGCCGCCATGTCACTCATGCGCGGTGCTTCGGACTGGCCCCTGCGGTTGTCCTGGTCCAGGCTCCACTCTGGATTCGCGGGCGGCGGGCGGCAAAGCCGACGCGCTCGCAGGCAGAAATTTTGCTGGACCTGGGTTACGGTGACGTGGCCACATTGAACGATATGCTGGGCGCTTGGCGCTGGTTGATCGAGAAGGTGCAGCCGGAGCTGATGCTTTTCGATTGCGCGCCCACCGCCATGCTGGCCTGCCGGGGCAGCACCGTACCGCGGGCGCTGGCGAGCCTTACCTTCTACAGCCCGGTGCCGGGAGTTCCGTCCGCGGATCTGTGCTACTGGGCGGGAGACTACAGTACCGAACAGAGCGACCGGCAACTGGTGCAGTCGGTAAATCAGGCAATGAGTGAAATGGGTATGGCGCGCATCGTATACCCGGCCGATATCTACGAGGCCGACAAGACATTTCTGTTCCAGCCCGCGGAGTACGATGTTTATGGAAAATGGCGGCGGAACGCAGTTTATATTACCCGGGAAGCAAGCGCCGGTGTCGCGGCTGACGCCGAATGGCCACCGCTGGCGGGCGAGCAGCAAACGAACGTGTTCGCCTATCTGAAAGAAGGGCAGAAGCATGTGGAGCAGCTGCTCTCGCTGCTTTCCAGCGGGCAGGTGAGGGCGCTGTGCTATTACGCGGGGGATCAGGCAAAGGTGGAGCGCTACCAGACTACGAACTGCCGTATTGTGGGCGAGCCTGTGAATATGGCGCAGGTGCTGCAAACCGCGGATATGGTGGTATGCCATGCGGGCGCGGGACTGCTCACAGAGGCGCTGATGGCTGGTATTCCCGCTCTCCTGTTGCCGACCCAAATAGAGCAAATGCACAACGGCATAGTCACAGAATACCTGGAGCTGGGGCTGTCTGTTCGAAAGGGGGATACTGAGGCGGCTGTCGATCATAAGTTCCGGACACTGGTGGGAGACTCCAAGTACCGGCAAAATGCCAGCCGTTTTGCAGCCGGCCACCGGCCCCGGAGTTCTTCACTGATTGCCGACTGGTGTGAACACAGCCTCCAACAGGCGGCAAGCCGGCTGACAGCCTGAAAAATTGTTGAGGAGTACCAGAATGATAAAACTGATATTGATACCACTCTGCGCGGCGGCGCTGCTGGCCGGCTGTTCGAAGCCGGTGGTGGAAGTGGGCAATCGCAGTGTCTCCGAGGAGGAGTTCCGCCAGTATCTGGAGCTGAAACGAATATCTCCGGAAAACTCGTCCCAGGTAAAGCGCGCACTGGAGGATTTCGCCAACAGGGAGGCCATGGTCGCCGCTATAGAGAAAAGTGATGGTTTCGATACCGCTTCCCTGGAAGCGGAAATCAACGAATTTCGCAAGCAACTGATTCTCAGCCGCTATTTCGACCAGTTCCTGTCCGATACGGTCAGTGATGCCGCCATTGCCAATTTTTACGCAGCCAACCCTGAAAAATATCAGGCCCGCAAGGCCAAACTGGCCCATATTCTGATCCGCACCCGCCCGGAAATGTCCGACGAGGAGCGGGCGGCCCGCCTGACGACGGTCACCGAAGCATTGAGCCGGGTAAAACGCGGTGAAGACTTCGGCGAGGTGGCGCAGGAGATGTCCGAAGACAAGATCAGCGCCGGAAAAGGCGGGGACCTGGGCTGGATGAAGGAGGGCTCGGTAGCGGAAAGTTTCTCCAAGGCCGCCTTTGCGCTGTCACCGGGGGAAGTTTCCGGCGTTGTCACGACACCCTTCGGCTTTCATGTCATCAAGTTGGTCGAGGGCCCCCAGGTGGTGCGGCAATCCCAGGAGAGTGTCGAGGGAGATATCCGCTATCACCTCCGCCAGCAGGCCAAGGACGAGGAGTCCCGCCGCTTGCGGGCTTCCGTGAACCTGAAGGTCAACCTGGAAGAGCAAAAATGATCGGCAAAGGTCAATGCAGGAGCCTGCTGATTGTCCTGGCACTGGCGGGCTGTGGCGAACCGCCACAGGAGGACCCGGACGTGGTCGTCTACGTCAACAACGATCCGGTCAGGCAAACCGACCTGGAAGTGGCAATCGAGCGAACCCTGGGTGAACAGGGGGCCCTGGTTGCCGACAAGGCCACACGGGACAAGGTGTTGGAAAGCCTGGTGGCCAGCCGCGCGATTGCCGGCATGATGGAAGCCGAACTGACGGAGAAGGAAAAACAGGCGCTGGATGCCGAGGTTTCCGCCTGGCGGGATGAGCGGTTGGTGAAACGCTATCTCTCGGAGCGAGTAAACCCGCAGCCCGTCACTACGGCAATGGTGGAAAAATACTACCGCGAACACCCCGAGGAATTCGGTGGTGGCAAACGCTTGCACTTCGAGCAGTTGCAGGTGCAGATAGCGGGAAACGACCGGCTGCGCGACAAGGCGATAGCCTTGCTCTCCGACGCGGCCAAGACGGATGACTGGCAGGCACTGTCCGCCACGGGCAGAAGCGACGGCCTGCCGGTGGAATACCAGAAAGGACAGGCGGGGGAGGGCCTTACGGAGCCCCCGCTGCAGGCGCGCCTGCGCAACCTGAAGCCGGGCGAAGCCAGCGCCCTGTCTTTTGCGGGGAATGCCGTCTCCGTTGTGCGCCTTCTGGGAGAGGAAAACCTATCCCCGCGGCCGCTGCTGGAAGTCAGTGATGATATTCGCATGCGCCTGGCACCGCTGCAGTTGCGACGGGCAGTGCGGGAGGTAACGGAGCGGGCGGTGCGGGAATCGGATATACGATATCCCGGTGGCCACTCCGCCGGCGCCTCTGCAGAGACTGGCGCGCAGTAGGGTGCGCCGCGCGCACCGAATGGCTGTGGCAATACATTACTGTTGCGCGACCGCCACGGATGGCGGAAGTGCAGAAAATGCAGGAGCAATTTTCTGTCACGGCGCGCCCTACTTAAAAAACAGGTAACGACTCCCTTCCAGTAGGAGCGGCGGGGCGGCCATCCGCCCATGGCCGCGATCGGCCTCGTTTCGTCGTAGAGGTGGATC
>NZ_JBOFOC010000138.1:0-49853 GCF_051659245.1 Microbulbifer sp. | reverse complement strand
GTGTACGCTTACCTCATATATTGTTCGCAGTTACCTGCTCCGCAATGAGATCAACACTCGATACGGGCGGGCGGCTAACCCTTACCCGACGGGGACTTTCACCCCGCAAGATACGCCGGGCTTCGCCCAGCGCGATAACACCATTAACAGCGACGACTCCCGGATCAATCTATTGCTGGGCTCAAAGAAATTCACCGAGGGCTGGAGCAGCTGGCGCGTTTCGAATATGACGCTGATGAACGTCGGCAAAAACGAAGGCGCACAGATTATCCAGCTGTTCGGCCGCGGCGTACGCCTCAAGGGCTTCCAGACCACCCTGAAGCGCTCTGCGGAACTCATCAATGAACTCAAACAGGCGGGGCTGGAGCGCCCGCGGCATATCGGCATTCTGGAAACCCTGAACCTGTTTGGGGTAAAAGCGGATTACATCGCTCAGTTCCGCAAGGAGCTGGAAGACGAGGAAATCCCGGTCAACCACGGCCTGATCGAATACGAACTGCCTCTGGTGCCCATGAAAGATCTTCCGGGCAACTTGCCGATTATCCGGCTGAAACCGGCCATAGCAGGCAAGGCCATCGGCGGCGCCGGCAGTGCCTTTGTGGAGTTGGCCGAACAGGTGGAACTGTTGCCGCCGGCGGAATTTCTTTCGCGCGGCGAACAGGGCGCTTTTAACTATTTCTGTAACCCTCCTCGTGTGGAGCTGGATTTTTACCCCCGTGTCGGTGCCTTTTCTACAGATATTCAGGGTGAGCGCCAAGTAAAGCGGAAAGCGCAGCGCTTTACCAGCGCACACCTGGCGGTACTGGATATTGAGGCGCTTTATTTCGATTTGCTCGCGTTCAAGCGCGACCGCCGCTGGTCCAACCTAACGCTCTCTCAGGACCGCATCGTCGAGCTACTCTCGGACGACGGCTGGTACCAGCTGCAAGCACCGGATTCGGCAATGGCCCTTGGCGATCTCGGCAAGTTGCCCCTGTGGCACGAGATGGCCGGCGCGTTGCTGCGTAAATATTGCGAGATGTTCTACGGCTATCGCCGCAAACAGTGGGAAGCCGACAAACTCGAATACCGGCCGGTTACCGAAAATAATAAATACCTGTTTGGTATCACTGAGCAGTCACCCAACGGCAGTTATACGCTCACTCTAGACTCACTGCGTCACGAATCGCTGATCAAGCAGCTGGACAACCTGCGCATTCATATCCTCAACGAAGATGTGGCGCAATGGAAAGACAAGGTGCTGGACGGCCTGGAGTTTCTCTGGTGTGAGCGGCATTTCTATCAGCCACTGGTTGCCGCCACGCAGGGACTGGATTTTCAGGTGAGTCCGGTCTCCCTGAACAAGGGCGAAGCGCAATTCGTCAGGGACCTGCAGAAGGCCTGGGAGCAGGATGTCTTCAAGGGCTTCGAGTTGTACCTGCTGCGCAATCAAAGCGGCCAGGGCGCCGTCGGCGCGTTTATCGATGGCGGGTTTTACCCGGACTTTATTCTCTGGCTGGTACGCGATGGAAAGCAACACGTGATATTTGTGGACCCCAAAGGGCTCCGCAACCATACCCCGTCGAGCCCGAAAGTTAAATTCCACAAAACCATCAAGGATATCGAAGCGGGACTTATTCAGAATAATCCGGCCATCAGCAATATCCAGTTGGATGCCTTTTTGATCTCCAACACCCCCAAGGCCACACTGCTTGGGGACTGGCGTGATGAGAAGGGAAATCCGGTCAGCGAACAGCAGCTGGAAGACTGGAATATTCTGTTTGAGCAGGATGAAGAGGCGGCGATCAGGCAGATGGTGCAGAAAATTGCCTGACTCATCCGGCTGACCTTTCTCGGTATCCAGCCTGGCTTTGCGCATTAAGGCTTTCCGGGGTGCCGAAAATTACGGCGCCCCGGATAGTCAATTTTCCCCGGCCCAGGCTTCGATTCGGGTTTCACATTCGGCGTCAGGCAAGCGCGCTCCGCAATCGAGTATCGCCTGTAATGATTCGGCGAGGTGCCGGCCGTCCAGCAATTTGAGCTCAAAAATCTGATCTATCAACCAGAGCGTACCCCGTACATCCAGATTTGCCGTTTTTCCGGATTTACGCAGCGCGCCATCGCCGGTCAGTAGCGTCCAACACTGCTTATCGGCGACGTAATAACAAGACACATCGGCTAGCGACGAGTTACCTAACTTTCCCCTCAAGGCATAAAGCCCGGCGACTTCCTGGCCGCTCAATTCCACAACTTGAAGTCCCAGGTTGACAAGGTCCGCCCCCGGCGGTTGGCGCAGCTCGTGGTGAACGAAGTCAGTCGTCACAAATTCAAAAGGCAACTGAAACACCAGCTCCAACAGGCCGCCGTAGTGTAAATCAATCCAGATGTTGGTATCAGAGACCAGAACCTTCGTCGACATCCTGGTCTCCGTCATCTGGCCCTACATTGGCAATTACTTTTTCTATTGCTTCCAAATCGGTATTCAACAGCTCCGCGGCCCGGGATGGGGTTACCAGCTCCTCCGCCAATGCGCGGTAAACCAACTGTCGCAATCTAAATGATTCCTCACTAGCAAGGGGCCGCGGCTCTCTTTTTCGCCAGCCACGACTCGACCAGAATCGGAAAGTGGACTGATAAACGGCCTGGGTGACGATGCTCAGATCATAAAGTCGGCGCAGAATGGCCTGAATGGAAATACCCCATTCCCGCTTGGCCAACAGGAACTCTTCAATAAATATCCGGCCGCGGTGCTCCCCGAACGCCTCTATCACCTGATCCCGTGGAAACAGGAATGCGCTGGCGAAGCGGTGGCACAGCTTCTCTTCTATATCGGTACCGTGGATTTCTTCTGGAAAGCGCATGACCAGGTGGCCGAGCTCGTGGGCCAGATTGAACCGCTGCCGCTCTCCCGGCCTTTCCAGGTTGGATACGATGGCAGCATCCCTACCGTTGTTGATCTCGGTGCAGAGACCATCGAACCGCTCGTGCGCCTTCAAACCAATGACCTTGACCCCGTGTTCCTCGAGGGTTTCGGTCAGGTTGGCAATCGGGTTGGTACCCAACTTCCACTGCTGGCGTATGGTTTCGGCGGCTTTTTCCGCCTCTTCCGGGGTTTCCACATCTATAGAATGCAGCCACACGCGGGCCCCTAACCCCTCCGGCTCCAGCTCAAACAGTGACTCCGCAGCCAAGTAGCGCTCCAGGTGCTCCCGCACCCGTTCCTTGACCGAATCCTGCTGGCGCTTGCCAAAAGTGGAGTGCTTCCTGAAGTCCACACTCCCGAGTACCACTTCACTCTGGCGGAAAAAGTACTCAGGCTTTACCCCCAGAACATCCGCCAGCTTGATCAAACGGGTGGAGTTTGGCGCATCTTTCCCTTTTTCATACTTGGAAAGCGCCTGCTTGGTGATATCCCCCAGCGCGTCCGCCACCTGCTGGAGAGAGAGCCCTTTGAGGATGCGCGCGCGCTTGATGCGTTTATGCAACATATCTGCCTCCAGACACGACAACTGTCATTTCATTATAGTTATAATCAACCTTGGGTTGACAACCTTACGAAAAAGTTGACATTTGTCAACTTTAAAAATAAGCTAAGCCCATAGCTGGCACGACTATGTGATCTAGCTAACAAAATTAGGGAGGGGTAGTGGGCTGGAGGCCTGAAGGATTCCCGGCCCGGGGTGCAGCCCAAGCCGGGAGGTGCGCAAAAGAAGCGGACTCACCATGGCGGCCCGCCTCTCTCTAACGCCTGCACTCTTGCCATTGCAGGGCGAACTCTAGACTCCGCCCCGCAATTAATCAAGCTGGAGTTGCCAAGGCCATGCTGCGGAGATTGAGCTCATGGCACGCAAAAACGCTGACTATGAAATCATTTTCCGCCCTTACATCCGGAAAAACGGAAAGATCATTCGCCCCAAGAAGGGCAAGGTCTTCCCGATCCGGGTGCCTAAGCGGCGGCGCTAAAAAGCAGGCGGAGGGCGCGTCCCTCCGCCTGCTTCCACATCATGAGCCCAACCCAAATTGGGCTGTCAACGGGCAATTTGGCTTGCCAAGCAGCCCCCCTGCGAGTAGGCCACTTATCAAGAACCAGAAGGTTTCAATTTGACCAGGTTGTTCAACACACCCTCCAGCCCCCCATAAACGGATATCTTGTCGATCCGCGCAGTCACCCGCTCCAGCGCCTCGAGCTCCTTCAAGCGCATCAGAACCGGGTTGTTTTCCATCATCTTGGCGGTGTTATGCAGTGATCGCATCGCCTGGGTTTCCTCCCGGCGCTTGATCAGGTTGGCTTCGGACTCCTTTTGGGCCTCCACCACCTGATTGAGGATCTGCTTCATATCACCCGGCAGAATGATGTCTTTCACGCCAACGGTCACGATTTCGATGCCGTACTGCGCCAGTTTTTCGCGCGCATCCCTGGCAATGCCGAGGTTCAGGCTGTCTTTGTCTTCCAGCAGCTCGTCGAGGCTCTGGGTGCCCACGGCTTCGCGCAGGCGCAGCTGGAGTTCCCTGTAGATGAACGCGGCATAGTTTCCCAGCTGCAGCACGGCCTTCTCGGGGTCCAGTACCCTGTAGCTGGCGCTCAGGTTGATGCGCAGGCTGACACGGTCTTTGGTCAGAATTTCCTGGCCGCTGACTTCCACTGTCTGCAGGCGCAAGTCCACCAGCTGTACGCCGATTGAGCGGTTGCACTTCCAGAAGCCGTAACTGCCGGGACGCAGCTGTTGTTCCAGCTTGCCGTTTACCGTCAACAGGCCCAGGTGTTCGTCCGGCACTTCGACATAGTGAATTGCGGACGTCGCTGCTGCGCTTTTACTCGCTTTCGAACCGCGGCCGAGCAGGCTGACGAGCTTCTCGTCCAGGATGTAGTCCTCGCTGATATCGATGATATCGACGCGAACCTTCTCGACTCCTTTCCACACAGGCAGAAAGGTGCCCGGGTTGAGGACTTCCACCAGGTGCCCGTCGCGGTAGAGCAGGCCGACCTGGGTGTCGTTCAGCTCGTAGGCTTCCAGATAGGGTTCGAGCTTTTCGGCGTGTGTGTTGAGCAGGAACTTGGCACTAAGCTGGGTATTGCTGCGTTCGAACAGTACATCGCTGATATCGTAGGTCTCAACGCGGGTTTTGCCGGCCAGTTGCATTACGCGATGGCGGCCCGGTTCGAGGACCCGTATAAACCGGTTTCTGCGAAATAGAAATGCCCGCTCGTTATCGGCGATATCTACGCATTTCCAAATGATCATTTTACTTCTCCTTATACTGATTACCTTTAGCCATATTTGGTGCGCACGGCGCACCCTACAACGCTTTGTGGCAATCGAGGGTGAGGCCCACCCGGAAACACCGAGGGCGACGGTTTGAACAAGGCAGGGCGGGCGGTCATTGGCTGAACCGGCCGGTATCGGGGGAAGCCTGTATGGGTGCTCTCCCGTTCTCCGGCGAATTCCGCTTAACTGATCAACATGCAATGTTGCCCACCGTCGGCGTCGATATTTCCGGTGCCTTGAAACTCCGCCATCCCGCTTCCCCGAGAGGAGGCAATCCAGCGGCGTAACAAGGCCATGGGCCTCTAACTTGAAGGGCTGTTAACCCTGTGGGGACTCGAACCCCAGGCTTTCGCCTTTTCCAGAATGCTCGTGTTTACGACGAGGTTACTTTGACAGGAGTCGAACCTGTGCCCGGCCGATGGTTATCGGCTGCTCTACCCTACTGAGCTACAAAGTAGTGTTCAGGTTATTTCCCCGATCGGTACACAACAAGCCAGGGGCTCTTGTGCCAGGCTGGTTTACAGAACCAGCTCCGCTGATCGGGTATTTTCCCTAAACTCTTTTAGGGTCATTTGTACTTGGCATGACTGGGCTCCCCCTCTCCCTAGCCCTCTCCCCCAAGGGGGAGAGGGGACTGTTTGGGGGAGTAGCTGCCTGTTCTGTAAATGATCCGTATTCTTACCCTGGCACTTCCCCTGTGCGACTGATCTTCCTTAATTCCTATTCAGGAAAGGTTGCGTGGCTCTACACACTGATGGTCCACGCATGGTCACTTTCCTTTTGAACTTTTACCTGGGCACCGGTTAGCTGGCGTATCACTTCGATATTTGTCATCAGGTGCAGGGTGGGTTCCTGTGTCCTGAATATTCCGCCCTTTCCCAGTACCATCGGCAGTAGTATCTGGTCGGCCAGGTGTTCACCGACCGGTACATCGGCCTCCAGGTAGCGGTTCAGCGCCTTGACGGCGCGGCCCGCAACCCGCTCTGAACTGAGCCGCTTTTCACCCACCACTTCGATAACTTCGGTGGTGTGCTCCGACGCAACCCGCAGGGAGACGATGTTTCCCGGACCGGCGGAGTTCACTTCACGCTGGTGCAGGTTCTCCTCGGGCCAGTGGCATTTTTTGCGGATCTGCCGCAGTTCCCGTTCGGCGATATGCCCCGGTATCTGCGAGGAGGTGGCCACGGCTTCGTTTTTCAAAATCGCACCGCGGTCGGTCAGCTCCAGTGCTTCCAGCTCCCGTACGGGCTGGATACGCGCCCTCCATTGGCCGCCGCCCGCCGGGTAGAAGCCAAACCGCTCCAGTTCTGCTTCTGCCCGATATCCCATCTTCTCCATCAGGGGCAGAAAGGACTTTTCGATGAAGTCGAAACTGGGCGCATGGTGGTTATGGGTTCCACCTTCCAGGCAGACTTCGCTAACACCATCGGCCAACAGCAGCGGCAACAGGATCGTCTGGAATACGAGACTGGTGCTGCCGGCGGAGCCTATGGCGAAGCGGTATTCCCCGGATTTTACTTCGCCCGGTTTGAAAACCACCTCAGTCGATCCCAGTTCATCACCGGAAACCTCCGCTGAGCAGGTGGCCTGACTGGCGCGCAGGCAGGCGAGGTGCTGGCGCAGCAGGCCCGGCCTGCTGCGGCCGGCGCGGATATTTTTTATGCGCACCGGCTTCTGCAGGCACATGGACAGCGTGAGTGATGAACGGAAAATCTGTCCGCCGCCTTCTCCCTGTGATCCGTCGATAACCAACATCTTCCTATCCCATTTATCCTGTAACTGCTTAGCCGTCTTTCCGCTTCCGCAGCAGAGGCCCCCTCTCCCTAACCCTCTCCCCCAAGGGGGAGAGGGGACTGTTGGAGTGAGTGGTTACCCTTTTACGCACACCACCTGTTTCAGGGTGTACACAATTTCCACCAGGTCTTTCTGCGCCGCCATCACCTTTTCGATGGGCTTGTAGGCGGACGGCGTTTCATCGATCACGCCGGCGTCTTTTCGGCATTCCACATCGGCCGTCGCTTGCAGGTGCTCCTCCAGCGAGACCATTTTCTTCGCTTTGGTGCGCGACATGACCCGCCCCGCGCCGTGGCTGCAGCTACAGAAGCTCTCCGCGTTGCCAAGCCCGCGGACGATAAAGGAGCGCGCACCCATGCTGCCCGGGATAATGCCCATTTCCCCTTCGCGGGCGCGCACCGCGCCCTTGCGGGTTACCAGCACGTTTGTGCCGAAGTGATTCTCCCGGGACACATAGTTGTGGTGGCAATTGACCGCTTCCGTACGCGCGTCAAAGTCCATTCCCAGTGCGGCTTTCACCGCGTCGATGACGCGGGCCATCATCACTTCGCGGTTGATACGCGCGAAGTTCTGCGCCCACTCCACCGCCTCGACATACTGGTCGAAGTGGTCCGTACCTTCCGGGAGGTAGGCCAGGTCGGAATCCGGCAGGTGTATATGCCAGCGCTCCATATCCCTTTTGGCCATCTCGATGAAATGGGTACCGATGCGGTTGCCCACGCCGCGGGAACCACTGTGCAGCATCAGCCAGACGCTGCCGTGTTCGTCCAGGCACAGCTCGATAAAATGGTTGCCCGTTCCCAGCGTTCCCAGGTGGTTGAGATTGTTGGTGTTCTTCAGCACCGGGTGCTTTTCCTGCAATACATCAAACTGTGCAGCCAGGGGCGCCCATGCGTTCATCACGTCGTCCGGCGCATTGCTCCAGGCGCCCTTGTCCCGGCTTCCCCGGTGTCGCGCCGAGCGCCCGTGGGGCACCGCGCGTTCAATGGCCGAGCGCACGCCCGCCAGGTTGTCCGGCAGTTGCGAAGCCTTGATGCTGGTGCGCACCGCCATCATTCCGCAGCCGATATCCACCCCGACCGCCGCCGGTATCACCGCGCCGAGGGTCGGCACAACACTGCCGATGGTGGCGCCCTTACCCAGGTGGACATCCGGCATCGCCGCCACCCACTGGTGGATAAACGGCAGTCGGGAGATGTTTTTCAGCTGCTCTCTGGCCTCGGGCTCGAAAGGCACCCCGACAGTCCAGGACTTGATGGGTACACCGCCATCCTGCATCACTTCATATGTTTGCTGAGTCATCGCTCTCTCCCTTTCTCAAATGCTTTGCGGTCTTGTTCGCTTGTTTGTTGTCCTGTATCGCGGTGAGAGTATTGCGAGGAGAGTGCCAACTTTTCAGAATGGGCTGAGAAAGTTTTTAACTTATTGATTTATATGTATTTATTTTTAATTTCGGCGGATCAGGCGGCGAGGACCGGCAGAGTTCCGGCCCCTCTTACCTATCTTTTTGAATAGCTAACTAATATATTCGATAACCATGAAAACAGTTGCCATCAGTATTCTCGGAACCACCATGGATCGGCGCGGCAAGGGCGACAAGCGCTGGGACAAGTGGCGGCCGACGGTTTCCATGTGTCAGCACGACGATCTGCTGGTCGACCGGCTGGAGTTGTTGTTCGATAACCATTCCCAGGGCCTGGCCGACCAGGTGACGGAGGATATTGCCCGCGTTTCCCCGGAGACGAAGGTGGTCCACCACCGGGTGAACTTTCCGGACCCGTGGGATTTCGAGACGGTTTACAGCCAACTGCTGGATTTTGCCCGCGGTTATCACTTCAAACCCAACCGGGAAAAGTATCTGGTCCATATCACCACCGGCACGCACGTGGCGCAGATCTGCCTCTATCTGCTCACCGAGGCGGGCTACCTTCCCGGGCAGCTGTTGCAGACGGCTCCGGCCAAACGCGACAGCAACCTGCCCGGGCAGTACCAAATCATTGACCTGGACCTTTCCAGGTACGACCAGATCGCCTCGCGCTTCCAGAAGGAGCACCAGGAAGGCACCGTCTATCTGAAGGGCGGCATAGAGACCAACAATGCCGCTTTCAACCGGATGATTGAGCAGCTGGAAAAGGTTTCCATCCGCTCCAATGCCCCCATCCTGATTACCGGCCCCACCGGCGCAGGCAAGACACAGCTGGCGCAGCGGGTGTACGAGTTGCGCAAACAGCGCGGCAAACTCGAGGGACGGCTGGTGGCGATCAACTGCGCGACCCTCAAGGGTGAAAACACCATGTCCGCGCTGTTCGGCCACAAGAAGGGCGCCTTTACCGGCGCCACCGCCGATCGCGCCGGCCTGTTGAAGGAGGCCCACAAGGGGTTGCTGTTTCTGGATGAGATCGGCGAGCTGGGGCTGGACGAACAGGCGATGCTGTTGCGGGCGATTGAGGACAAACGCTTTATTCCGTTCGGATCCGACAGAGAAACCAGCAGCGATTTCCAGTTGATTGCCGGCACCAATAAGGATCTGGCCCGGAAAGCCAGAGAGGGGACCTTTCGCGCCGATTTATTGGCCCGAATAGATCTGTGGACCTACGAACTGCCGTCCCTCAAGGACAGGATCGAAGACCTGGAGCCCAATATCGATTACGAGATCGAATCCTTCTCCAATAAAGCGGGGCACCTGGTGAGCTTTAACAAAGCCGCGCGGGAAAAATACCTCTCTTTCAGTCGCTCGCCCGAAGCCACCTGGTCCGCGAATTTCCGCGACCTCAACGCCAGTATTACCCGTATGGGGACACTCGCCGACGGTGGGCGAATTACCGTGGAAGTTGTCAATGAAGAGATCAGCCGGTTAAAACGCAAATGGCAGACCGCCGCCGATATTGAACACAGTCCGAAACCCGAAATCGAACGCGTGTTAGGGGCTGGTAGCGGCGAGGAAATGGATTACTACGACCAGTTAAAACTGGCCGCATTGATCGGGATCTGCAAAAACTCTAAGTCGATGGCAGAGGCCGGAAGAAGGCTGTTCAACGTAAGCCGGAAGGCGAAAAAGTCGAACAATGATTCCCACAGGGTCAAGCAGTTGCTCGGTAAGTACGGTATAAAATTCGAAGATCTGACAGTGTAGGGTAGCCCTACTTCGAGAGCCATGATATCGAGAATCCAGCGGGTGGCCGTCCTGGTCCAGTATGCCGTGAGCATACTCGGCGAATCGGTTGCGGCGCTGACCGGTGCCCGACACCAGAGCCTGTCGGCGGTCATGCCGACAATCATTGCATCAATGGATCGCCATTCTGTTATCTCCTCACACGGGTGAAATCCGGGCGTTTCCGCTCAGCGTTGGGTTTCTCCGCTCCCTGGGGGCCGCGGTTGAAACCCGGAGGCGATGTTTAAATTTTCCGTATTGAATCGCGCTGCATTTTGGCTCTCCGACAGTCAATCCATGTGACGGCGCGACGACACAGCTGTCACTGCCGATTACTACATCAAGGGTTTTCTTTCGATGGGCTCCGCTTGTGGACGGAACACTGCCGGTCCCCGCACTTCTTTCGCTGCTGGAAATCCCGACTCAGGACCGCCAGGGTGATGGTGCGGAAACGGTTCAGCAGCAGCGCCTCGGCCTCGGCAAAGGCGTCATTCATAGCCGCATTCACCGCCTGCTCCACCAGGCAGCCGGGCGCCTCGCTACGATGGCCGAGGGCGAGTACACCGGGCGCGCCGAGGGCGAGGTGGATGTCGTAGAGGGTGACGGATTCCAGGTCGCGGGCCAGCCGCCGCCGTGGCCCTTTTCAGATTGCACCAGGCCCTGCTTGCGCAGGCCGCCCAGAATGCGCCGGATCACCATGGGATTGGTGTGCATCATGCCCGCGAGGGCATTGGACGTGACGGGGCCTTCGGCTTCGGCCATATGCAGGAGTACGTGGAGTACGCCGGATAGTCTGCTGTCTCTCTTCATGTAACCTAGAATATTACATGAACTGGGTAGGCGCGATTCCGGGCGGATTGGGGAGATGATTCGGGGAATCGGGAGTCAAACGGGCTGGGCTTGCGCTCTGGTGGGAGGCAGCTGCACCCATCGACATCAATCAGTTTGCATGCCTATAAAGCGGCGCTTAGTGGTCTATTCAACCAGGAACCCCACGGGTAAAACCTCAACTCTTGAACCTGACCGTTGGCAAATGATCGCCCACATAGCCAATATGAACCGTTTGTTCATTCACAATCGGAAAGAAATAAATTCGCTTGTTTGCCGCCATCAACTTTGAATGCAGTGAGAAGCGGCGAACTTCTCCGTCCAGGCACCCGAATTCCCTGCGCTGCCCGTACATTTCCAGGGTTGGCTGAGACTCCGTGGACCAGCTTATTCCCCGCGGGGCGAATGCGCCGCTCTCCAGGTCTTTCATGGTTGCATTCAAGACATCAAGGTGCCGGACGATTTCCGGGAAAAAGGGTTCGGAGCCGGTCATCGCCGTCAACTGACTTTGCGCGGATTTTCCGAAGGACAGGCTCGGGAAGAACAGGGGCGCCTTCTCCAGCAACGCGGGACCGCTGGATATATCCAGAAACAGGCTTTCCCTGAGACTGTTCCGGTGTGTTTCAAGGTGCTCCAACGAGGCGAGGTTGACTACATTGATCTGGCTTTCTTCTTCTCCGACATCATCGGCCTTATAGAAGCTGACCACCAAACTATCGTCGGAAAACGCTGGGTCGGCGTCCAGGGAAACCGTGCAGGTATTCCACAGGGAAGCGAGGCCCAATCCAAAAACCTCGGTGCCCTGAAACTTATACTCGACCAGAAAATCGTCCTGCGCATCCTCCAGCAGGTCCTCGATGTAAGGTCCTTTTGACGCGGCTAACAGGAGATTTCTTTGCAGATCACGATCCGTATCTATGCTTCTGTCAATGGCCCAGTTTTTTATCGTGTAGCCTGTCGATATCGTGCGCGTGGCAAAATCCCGCGTTACCCGTAACTGGTTGGAAAAGCCAATTTCACTCAATTTCTGAATCAGCAGCGACATCCTTTCCATTGCAGACGCGGCGTCCTGCCTTGAGGTGTAACAGGTGCCTGCGGAAACCTCATTAAATAATTGATCCTTCATGAAATTCACCAGCCCTTTAAAGCAGTTCCGCCAGGCCTTTCTCCCACTCGTCAAAGAAGCCGTCCGGCCAGAAATCCAGGCGTCCATCGGGATTGATTTTCGGTGACGTCAGCGATGTGGATTGTTGGCCTGTTTCCCGCTGGAAAAAGTTCAGGGCGACTTCATCCCCCTTGATTATGCCGTTTTTCACTGAGATGCGGATGCCGTTGAGCACATGATCGCTGTGCGTCTCGATAATGATTTGCACCCCCGCCGCAGCCACTTTGCCCAGAAATTTGCCAATGGCCACCTGTCCCTTGGGATGCAGATGCGCCTCCGGGTTTTCAATCAGTATCAGGCTGCGCGGGCTTGCGGTCAGGCAGGCGACAAAAATCGGCAGGCCGTAGGTCAGGCCAAAGCCGACGTTGGTGGGCCGATATTTATCACTGGGAATTCCCGAACGCACAAAGGAAAATTGCAGGCTTACCAGGTCCATGCGTGGATGCTGGTCCAGGTGAATCCTCGGGGTCTGGCCGATTTCCGACAGCCACATCTCCACCTGGGCCCTGACTTCATTGATTTCCGGCAGATCCTCATGCAGGAGGCTTCTCAGGTTGAGGGGTTCACGCTCCTGGGTGGCCAACAGGTGGGCGCAGTACTCGCCCGCGTTGCCGATGGTGTTCAGCTTGTCGCGTGTGTCCAGGTTGGCGCTGAACACGGTTCTGGGCCCGATGCGTTCGGCCTTCAGGTAGAAAAAATCGTCATTGTCGATTAGCCGGCTCGGCCCTTTTATTTTGCCTTCCACAGCGCCATCGAGCTGTTGCGCGCCGTTCTTGTAGCGGAAGGACCAATCCAGATTTTTGCCGTTCTCGGTCATCGATAAAACAATCGGCTCTTCATCATCAGCGCCTTCGTAGAAGACATCATCCGCATAGCCCAGCTCTACCAGTGGGCCGTTGAGTTGCGCGGATTGATCCCCATTCGCGGCCTTCAAGGATTGCCGCAACAGCAACATGGACTGCATGCACGAGCTTTTTCCCATGCCGTTGACGCCGGCGAGTACGGTCAGCGGCCTGATTGGAACCTTGACATCCTCAAAGCATTTGAAATTCCTGATTGCAATTTGCTCGATCACGACAAGCACCCCTGGACCAATTCTTCAATTTTGGCAAAGCGATATTGTATTTTTTTCACCGAACCGGTGCCCTGCGATATGGATGCTTCAAACGCTTTATCCTCATTCATGAGGGACCGGAATCTTTCCCGCACCAATTCACCCTCCGCTATCAGCCTGTCACTATCTTCTTCATTTAGCGCGCCGAGTGTTAGCGACCAGGTCTCAAATAGGGCTTTGTTGATCGGGTAACGGGTCTCATTTTCGCGGTAACGCTTTCTGAAGGCGTCATTGGCGAATATCTCCGTGGCGGTTGTCATTGCCCGCCTGAATCGCTCTGCATTTTCCTCCAGCACCCCGCCCTCTGCCTCATTGGCGGCACTCATGGCGGCGTGGAGGAACTGGTCAAAATTGTCTGCGCTGTATTTCTTCGGGGAAAACAGGTTGAACGCCAGGAATCGCAGCACACACTCCCGGTCGTCCATTCTCCTGGAGGCAACACCATTGTCCGTGGCCATTTTGAAATAATCCGATTCGGCAAGTGTTTCCAGCCACTGGGTAACGGCGCCCTGGTTGAGAGCGTGGCGAATTTCCTGGGCGCTCAGTGGCTCGCCGCCGGTATTGATTCTGCGGAAAATATCGAACTTCACGTCCAGCGGAGTTCCCGGCTGAATCAGATGGAGGATGATATCCGTCTCTTCGATTCTGCGCCTGAAGCTCCTGGGCAGGCCGCTGAACTTCTTGCCTTCGTAATCACTCAGAAATTCCAGGCCGGTGAGGGCGAACTCCTCGTCAATGGCAAACCTGCGGATGGTGGTCAGGCGCTGCAGGCCATCCACCACCAACCAGCGGCTGTCATCCGTGGCGTCCATATAAAATGCCGGCAGGGGAATGTTGATCAGCATGGACTCGATCAGGCGACTCTGAGCCTTGTTACTCCAGATACCCGAGCGACGCTGAAAGCCCGTCTTGAGATCGATTTCATCGTTTTTGATACGCTTGATCAGCGTGTCCATCTGGGTATTTTTTGTCTCCACCCGGATTCTGCTGCTATCGAACGGGGTGGTGATGCCGGTTTCGTCATTGCTGGTGTCAGCACCATCCAGGCAGACATCCTGTTCATTCACCAGAACCTTGGAAATCTCGCTCATCCCCTGTCTCCCGAATTCATTTTCACGTCTTTCACTTCATTGATTTGCGAGGCCAATCCTGGTCCGGAGGGCGGGTGCGCAGCGACTCAAGACTCCCCATTGGTGGCCGCCAGATTATCAAAATGCGCCGGTGTTCGATATCTATATTACCCCGACGGCCAGTAGACGCGAACCAGAGGCTGCAAAGCAGCGACCTTCAAGATCGAAGACCTCGTAGTGCGCGACCATCAGACTCGACCAAGTCATCTATATCAACCAGTGTATCGGGAACCGTTGCTCGCTCGGCTTCGTAGCGAGCTTACGCATCAGGATGTGGCCAGATGGAGAGGCAGTGCGCGAATATCGGGGGAGACTTGAACGATAAATAAAGGGGCCGCCGCCATATGGGCGACCCCAAAAATTCTCGATGTTCGTTATTTTTTCGATTGAGCGATAAACCGCTCCATCTGCGCTTCCAGTATCGACAGCGGCAGGGCGCCATTGGCGAGCACCGCATCGTGGAACTCCCGCAGATCAAACTGATCCCCCAGCGCCTTCTCGGCCCTGGCCCGCAGCTCGCGGATCTCGATCTCCCCCATCTTGTAAGACAGCGCCTGCCCCGGCCAGGAGATATAGCGGTCCACTTCCGCGCGCACGTTGGCTTTGGACAGGGAGGTGTTGTCGGCAAGGAAGTCCAGGGCCTGCTGGCGGGTCCAGCCCTGGGAGTGGATGCCGGTGTCGATCACCAGCCGGGCGGCGCGCCACATTTCGTAGCTCAGGCGGCCGAAGTGTTCGTAGGGGGTGGTGTAGATGCCCATCTCTTTGCCCAGGCGTTCCGAATAAAGGCCCCAGCCCTCGCCGAAGGCGCTGAGGTAGAGGTTGCGGCGAAAGTCGGGGACGTTTTCCAGTTCCTGAGACAGGGCGTTCTGCAGGTGGTGGCCGGGGACGGCTTCGTGCAGGGTCAGGGCCGGCAGTTCGTACAGAGGGCGCTGGTCCAGGGCGTGGGTGTTGAGCCAGTAGGCGCCGCCGCGGACGCCGCCGATGGCCGCAGGGTTGTAGGAGGCGGTGGTGTAGTTGGGGGCGATTTCGTCCGGCACCGGCACTATGCCGTAGGGCAGGCGCGGGAGTTTGCCGAAGAACCCCGGCAGGCGGTAGTCGATGCGCTTGGCGATAAAGGAGGCCTCTTTGAGCAGTTCCTCCGGGGTTTTGGCGTAGAACTGCGGGTCGGTGCGCAGGAACTTGGTGAATGCCTTGAAGTCCCCATCGAAGCCGGATGCTTCAATCAATTCATCCATTTCCGCGCGGATGCGCTGCACTTCGGCGAGGCCGATTTTGTGGATTTCCGCCGGGTCCATATCCAGGGTGACGTAGGTGCGGATGGTGTGGCGGTAGTAGGCCTTGCCACCGGGCAGTTGCTCCGCGCCGAGGGTTTCGGTGGCGGCCCGCATGTAGTCGCCTTCGAGGAAGTCCGCCACGCGGGCGAAGGCGGGGATGGCGGTTTCTTTAATCGCCCGCTCGCCGGCTTTGCGCAACCGCTGTTGTTCCTTTTGCGGAATGGACGCGGGCATATTCTCAAACGGCTCGTAGAGACTGCTTTGTTTCGGGTCGTCGTAGACCTGGGCACGCACCGTGGGCGCTATGCCCTCGACGACGATTTTGGGTAGTACGAAACCGCTTTTGATCCCCTCGCGCATATTGGCTATGTTTTCGTTGAAGTAGCGGTCGAAATCCCGAATCCGCGCAATGTAATCCTGGTAATCAGCCGTCCGGTTCATGGCCAGGCCGTCGCTGGCGTCCAGCGCCGATGTGTAAAAGCTGTAGAAGGTGTTGAGGGGGATGCGCCCCAGGAAGAGTTCGTTGGACTC
The DNA here is from genome assembly GCF_051659245.1 of Microbulbifer sp. NCBI lineage: Bacteria > Pseudomonadati > Pseudomonadota > Gammaproteobacteria > Cellvibrionales > Microbulbiferaceae > Microbulbifer > Microbulbifer sp. The sequence continues at coordinate 33,620 of NZ_JBOFOC010000138.1, read as the reverse complement.
AGTGGAATTGCGCAGCACCCAGGTGAGCAGATCCCGATTCACCCGATCTGGCTCGCTCAGCTGGGCCGCGTCGATTGCTTCGAGGCGGGCGAGAAACTGTTTCTCTTTCTTCAGGCGCCGTGCGCGGTCTTCGGGGGCGACGGCCGGCAGGCGGTCGTTGTAGTCGGGCACCCCCATGCGGCCCGCCATGATCGGGTCTTCTTTGAGGCTGTATTGCCAGTGGTCGTCGATGATGCTTTGCAGTTGTTCAGTGGCGGTGGCGGCCCAGGTGGTGGAGGCTAGCAGGCAGATGAATAGAAAGAGAACGGACAGAAAATTGAGTGGCCGCAATGCCATCGTTTTGTACTCCATTTTATTGTTCGGGCATTTCTATTGTTTGTTGCGTAGGGTATGCCTGCACAGGAATATCGGTGGATTGAATTGGTTTCGGGATGGTGCGCGCGGCGCACCCTATGGCGTTGGTGCTCAGGCGCGGATCTTCGATGGTTTAATCAGGGATTCCGCTGGGATGCCCAGCTCCTGATTCAGTTTCCAGATCATCTTCAGGGTCAGCGCGCGCTTGTGGTTCAGGATCTCGTATACACGGTTGCTCTTGCCTATCATGGGTTCCAGGTCTTTGACGGTGAGCCCCTTCTGCTCCATTTCAAACTTGATGGCCTCCACCGGATCGGGGAAATCCAGCGGGTAGTGCTTGGTTTCATAAGCTTCCACCAGGGTCACCAGCACATCCAGCTGTTCACCCTCCGGGGTATCCGGCTCCGCCGTCATCAGGCTTTCAATCTCTTTTAATGCCGCGCGGTAATCGGCATCAGTTTTGATCGGCTTGATGTCCATAGTTATTACCTCCACCACTAAATGGTTTGCACATCTATTTGATCGTACTGGGCGTGGGTACCCAGGAAGCGGATAGACACCACCCGATAGGCATAGTTGATCCACACCACCAGCCGATACTTGTTACCGGCTATGTTGAACACCACCCGCCCATCCTTGAGGATGCTAGCATTCCTGAAGTCCTGTTTGACCTCGGCCGGGGAGGCCCAGTCGGCCTTCAGCGTATGCCGATACCACGCCAGGGTGGGCTCGATCGCATCGGCGTAGGCGGGATTGCCTTCCCAAAATGCCTTCAAGGTGGATAGGGCGATTATTCTCATGGAGTGAAGGTTAGTCCCAATTTGGGACTAAAACAAGAGTTTTCTTTTGGAACAGGCCGCGGTCGAGAAATCACTAAAGTGATCCGATTCATTCCGTAGCGCGGGATATGGACCACTCCCGGCAAATTGGTCGTTGTGCTCAGCCCAACCTACACAAACATGCCCGCGCTGATTGGCCCGTGGGGCAACCCCCACAGAACAAATTTAGGCCTGCTGAACCGTCTGCTCAATGCGCCCGAAAATGGACCGGCCTTTTTCGTCCAGCATCTCGATGGCAACCTGATCGCCAAACTGCATGAAAGGCGTAGTCGGCTCACCTTTCTCGATCGTCTCGATCATGCGGACCTCGGCGATGCAGCTGTAGCCGACGCCGCCCTCCGCAACCGGCTTGCCGGGGCCGCCGTCCAGTTTGTTGGACACGGTGCCGGAGCCGATGATGGTGCCGGCGGCGAGCCTGCGGGTTCTGGCGGCGTGGGCGATCAGTTGGCCGAAGTGAAAGGTCATGTCCACGCCGGCGTTGGGCTCGCCGAATTTTTTGCCGTTCAGGTGGGAGACTAGCGGCAGGTGCAGCTTGCCGTCCCGCCATTTGTCGCCGAGCTGCTGCGGGGTGACGCATACCGGGGAGAAGGCGCTGGAGGGTTTGGACTGGTAGAAGCCGAAGCCTTTGGCGAGTTCGTCCGGGATCAGGCCGCGCAGGGAGACGTCGTTGACCAGCATCACCAGTTTGATATGCGCGAGCGCATCTCCGGCGGAGACGCCCATGGGCACGTCGTCGGTGATCACGGCGATTTCCGCTTCGAAGTCGATGCCGAAGCCCTCGCTGCGCGGCATCAGGATCGGTTCGCGCGGGGCCAGGAAGGTGTCGGAGCCGCCCTGGTACATCAGCGGATCGGTCCAGAAGCTCTCCGGCATTTCCGCGCCCCGGGCCTTGCGCACCAGTTCGACGTGGTTGACGTAGGCGCTGCCGTCGGCCCAGTGGTAGGCCCGCGGCAGGGGCGAGTGGCAGCGGGCCTGGTCGAAGGCTTCGCCCCGGATTTCGCCGCTGTCGAGCTTCCCGTGCAGCGCTTCCAGGTCTGCGGACGCCGCGGACCAGTTGTCCAGCGCGCTTTGCAGTGTGGGCGCGATATCGGCGGCGGACGCCATGCGGGTCAGGTCGTTGCTGACCACCACGAGCTGGCCGTCGCGGCCGGATTTAAGACTGGCTAACTTCACTGTGCCTCCCCTTCAGTCGGTACAAATTCTTCCTCGCCGTGCATCCACGCGGCGTGTCTGGGTGCTTTTTTGGTTCTGGACCACTCCTCGAGCATATCTTCCGCCACCCGCTTCAGCTCTTTGTGCATCCCCGGCCTGGCGGTGTTGGCGGCCAGCTCGATGCGGTGGCCGTTGGGGTCGAAGAAATAGATCGATTTGAAAATGGTGTGATCCGTCGGGCCGAGCACGTCGATGCCGGCGGCTTCCAGTTTGTCCCTGGCCGCCAGCAGTTCGTCCATGCTCTCCACCTCCAGGGCGATGTGCTGCACCCATTTGGGTGTGCTTTCGTCACGGCCCATCTCCGGGGAGTTGGGCAGCTCGAAGAAGGCCAGCACATTGCCCATGCCCGCGTCGAGAAACACGTGCATGTAGGGGTCCGGCTCGCCGGTGGAGGGCACCTTGTCTTCGGCGATGGCCAGTTGGAAGTCCATGCCGAGAAGGTCGCGGTAGAACTCCACCGTCTCCCTGGCATCCCTGCAGCGATAGGCCACGTGGTGAATGCGTTTGATCGCCATCAGGCCCTCGCCTTCTCTTCTTTCTTGATTGCGCCTCGCTGCAGCTGGTCGCGCTCGATGGACTCGAACAGGGCCTTGAAGTTGCCCTCGCCGAAGCCCTCGTCCTCCTTGCGCTGGATAAATTCGAAGAACACCGGGCCGAGCATGTTGGCGGAGAAGATCTGCAGCAGCAGGCGCGGCTGGCCGTCCCCGGTGGTGCCATCCAGCAGGATGCCGCGGGATTTCAGTTCCTCAGTGGGCTCTCCGTGGCCGGGCAGGCGCTCTTCCAGCATTTCGTAGTAGGTCTCCGGCGGCGGGGTCATAAACTCCATGCCGCGGGCCTTGAGCTTGTCCCAGCAGGCGAGCAGGTCGTCACAGGCGAAGGCGATGTGCTGGATGCCCTCGCCGTTGTATTTCATCAGGAACTCTTCGATCTGGCCGCCGCCACCGGCGGCTTCTTCGTTCAGGGGGATGCGGATCTTGCCGTCCGGCGCGGTCATGGCCTTGGACAGCAGGCCGGTGTACTCGCCCTTGATGTCGAAGTAGCGGATTTCGCGGAAGTTGAACAGCTCGGTGTAGTAGTTGGCCCAGTACTCCATGCGGCCGCGGTAGACGTTGTGGGTCAGGTGGTCCAGGGTGTGGAAGCCGCAGCCCTGCGGGTGGCGGTCGACGCCTTCGAGCCACTGGAAGTCGATATCGTAGATGGCCTCGCCTTCCCGGTAGCGGTCGATCAGGTACAGGGTGGCGCCACCGATGCCCTTGATCGCCGGCAGGCGCAGTTCCATGGGGCCGGTGGCTACGTCGACCGGCTGGGCGCCTTTTTTGAGCGCTTCGCCGTAGGCGAACTTGGCGTCTTTTACCCGGAAGGCCAGGCCGCAGGCGGAGGGGCCGTGCTCCTGCGCATAGTAGTAGGCGTGGCTGTTGGGCTCGTAGTTGGTGATAAAGTTGATATCGCCCTGGCGCCACAGCGCCACGTCTTTGGACCGGTGCCGGGCCACCTTCTCGAAGCCCATGGCCTCGAATACGGTCTCGAGAATGCCCTTCTCGGGAGCGGTAAACTCCACGAATTCAAATCCGTCGAGGCCCATCGGGTTTTCAAACAAATCGGACATTCGGCCCTCCCTTATTTTCTCTCATTGCACCGCCGTCGGGGCGCGGCAGCAGACTCATTGGTTTCAGGTGCAACCAATTTAGTTACAACTGCAACTACAGTCAAGAGGGCTGGGATGTCGCCGCTTACGCAACGGCGAACTGCAGATTTGCCCTGAATCGCGAATACGCCCTTTCTGAATTCCGCTGAGCCGTTACAATCGGCCCCCGTTTGCCGGGCCCGCGTTGCGGAGCCGCCCCACCCCGAGCTCTCTGATAACAGGACGCCCCATGATCCTCGCCGCCCTCGCCATCGCCGCCGGTTTCGCCCTGTTGATCTGGAGCGCCGACCGCTTCGTGGACGGCGCCGCGGCCACCGCCCGCCACGCGGGAATGCCGCCTCTGCTGATCGGCATGGTGATCGTCGGTTTCGGCACTTCGGCGCCGGAGATGGTGGTGTCGGCGATGGCGGCCCTGGACGGCAGCCCGGGCCTGGCGCTGGGCAATGCCTACGGCTCCAATATCGCCAACACCGGGCTGATCCTGGGGTTCACCGCGCTGCTGATACCGCTGACGGTGCACTCCAAAATCGTGCGCAAGGAGCTGCCGTTGCTGCTGGCGATCAGTTGCCTGACTGGCGCTTTCCTGTGGAACGACAGCCTGGAGCGCTGGGAGGCGCTGGTGCTGCTGCTGGGCTTCTTCTGCCTGGTCGGCTGGTCCATTTTCTCCGCCCTGCGCGGCGAGGGGGACGACCTCGGCGAGGAAATGGAGAGTGAGCTGGAAGCCCACACAATGACGCTGCCGCGCGCGCTCTTCTGGCTGGCGGCGGGCCTGGCGCTGCTGATCGTCAGCTCGCGCATCCTGGTGTGGGGCGCGGTGACCATTGCCGAGGCGCTGGGGGTCAGCGACCTGATTATCGGTCTCACCATCGTCGCCCTGGGCACCTCGCTGCCGGAGCTGGCGGCCACGGTGATCGCCGCGCGCAAGGGCGAGCACGATATCGCCGTCGGCAACGTGGTGGGTTCGAATATGTTCAACCTGCTGGCGGTGGTGGGCATCGCCGGCGCTATCGCGCCCATGTCCAACGTACCGCCGGAAGTCCTGACCCGGGACTGGCCGATGGTGGTGGGGCTGACGGTGGCGCTGTTCGTTTTCGGCTACGGCCTCCGCGGCCAGGGACGGATCAACCGCTGGGAGGGCGGCGCGCTGCTGCTGGCCTATATCGTTTACAACGCTTATCTGGTGATGACGATTACGCGCACCATCGCTTAGCGCCACATTTCGCCACATTTCGCCACAATTCACCTTATTCACACCGGGATTGCCGCGGCCCTCTCCTTTAATATCGAGAAGATTTTCTGGAGGGCCTTCGGATGAAACGCAATTCACGCGCGGCCAAAGTCAGCGCCACAGTTTTTCTGCTTACCGGCTTGATCTATCTGCTAAACGCCTCCTGGCTGGCGCCGAAACCGCAGGGTGAGCCGACGCTGATCGCCCACCGCGGCGTGCACCAGACCTACAATCGCGAGAACCTGGGCCGCGACGACTGCACGGCGACTCGCATCTACCCGCCAGAGCACGACTACCAGGAAAACACCCTCGCCTCCATTGAAGCGGCCTTTGCACACGGCGCGGATATCGTGGAGATCGATATTCACCCCACCACCGACGGCGAAATCGCCGTCTTCCACGACTGGACGGTGGACTGCCGCACCGATGGCAAAGGCGTCACCCACAAGCAGTCGATGGCTTACCTAAAAACCCTGGATATCGGCTACGGCTACACCTTCGATGGCGGCGAGACATTCCCGTTTCGCGGCCAGGGCGTGGGGCTGATACCGACACTGGAGGAGGTGTACCGCAGATTTCCCGGTCGGGATTTCCTGATCAATATCAAGAGCAATAGCCCCAGAGATGGGGACAAGCTCGATGCCTATCTGCGCGATCGCGAGCTGGAAATCGGCCCGCGCCTGATGGCCTACGGCGGCGAGAAACCCATAGCGCGGCTGCGCCAGTTGCGGCCGGATGCCCTGCTGTTCAGCAAGCCGGGCGTCAAGCGCTGCGCGATCCGATATCTGCTGCTGGGCTGGAGCGGCTATGTGCCGCAGGACTGCCACAATTCCGTGGTGATTGTGCCCGACACCTGGCAGTGGGCCGCCTGGGGCTGGCCCAACCGCCTTTCCCGGCGCATGGAAAAAGCCGGCAGCTTGGTGATGGCGATGGATTTTTCCGATGTGCCAAAGCCGATGCACGGCGTGTACAAACCGGAGGACCTGGACTTCGTGCCGGAAGGTTACAGCGGTGCGCTGTGGGTGGAAAAGATCGAGGTGATCGGGCCCCATCTCCAATCCCGGAAATAGAAACGGATTCTGTAGGAGCGGCCGTTGGCCGCGATCGAAGCCCTGGTTCCGAACCGGCCCGCGTCAAGTCCTGTGCCAACCGGCCGGTATCAATCGCGGCCAACGACCGCTCCTACGGTTGTTCCCCGAAGCGCCGCAGCTGCGCCTGCAGCCGCTCGATCTCCTCCAGCAGTTCCACCGCCAGGGCCGCGCCGGCGAGGTTGATGCCCAGGTCTCTCTCAAGGGTGTAGACCTTGCGCACCCGCCGCACGCAGATACCGCTGAAACGCCACTGAGTCCGCCCCTGGCCCAGGGGTTCGATAACTCCCTCCTCCACCAGCGCGAGAACCTCCTCCGCCGGCAGTTCGCAGGCGCGACAGAGTTCGCTGAGGGTGAGCTCGTAGCGCTCGTCGAGCAGGGCGCCGCTGATCTCCTCCGCGAGTTGGGTTTTCATTGCGTCAGCCTCCCATGCCGCTGCGCGGATTGAAGTCGAAGGCGTCGCCGAAACGGCGGTAGGCCTCCCTCTCCGCCTCGGTGTTGGCCGGCGGCGGGACCACCTTCAGCACCACGTAGAAGTCCCCGGGCTCCGCGGCCGGTATGCCGCGGCCCCTGAGCCGCAGCTTGCCGCCGGTGGCGCTGTTGGCGGGCACGGTGAGATTGACCGCGCCCTCCGGCGTGGGCACCCGCACCTTCGCCCCCAGTGCCGCCTCCCAGGGGGTCACCGGCAGGTCCAGGTACACCGTCTTGCCCTCCACCGAATAGAACGGGTGGGGATTGAAGTGGATTTCCAGGTACAGATCCCCGGTGCCGCCACCGCCGGACCCCGGTTCTCCCTGACCCGCCAGACGTATCTGCTGGCCCTCGGTGACGCCCTTGGGAATCTTCACATTGAGGGTGCGCTCGCGCAGCTGCGGGCGGCCGTCCGGGCCCAGCTCGGAGTGCTTCAGGGTGATCTGGCGGGTGGCGCCGTGGTAGCTGTCCTCCAGGTCGATGGCGATCCTGGCGTAGGTGTTCTCGCCCCGGGTGCGCCTGTTTTGGGACCAAGCGCGCCGGAAGCCGCCCCCGAATCCCGGGGAAAATCCGCCGCGGCCGAACAGGCTCTCGAAGAAGTCGCTGAATGCGTCCGGGTCCGCCTCGGTATAGCCGCCGCCGTGAAACTCGAAGCCCTGATCCCAGTCCGGCGGCGGGCGGAACTCCTGCCCCGCCTGCCAGCCGCCGCCCAACTGGTCGTAGGCGGCGCGCTTCTCCGGGTCCTTGAGCACCTCGTAGGCCTCGCTGACCTCCTTGAAGCGGTCCTCGGCCCCCGTCTCCGCGCTCACGTCCGGATGATATTTGCGCGCCAGCTTGCGGTAGGCGCGCTTGATCTCATCCTGGCTGGCGTCGCGCTCGAGGCCGAGGATTTTGTAGTAGTCCTTGTACTCCATGGTTTTATAAAAGCCGAAGAACGCCGGCTTCGCCATCACCATGATCGCTACACAGGCATCGAAATTGCCTTTGGGTATTGCATTCGCGGTTGGCGGGCAGGATCGCCGCCCGGTGCTATTAACCCGACACCCTATCTGGTTGCCGGGTTAATATCGAAGGGAAAGGTTTGCATAAGGGGACAACGGCAGAATAGTGCCGTGTCGCCTATTTGAATTCGACTCCTGTCCCGGCGCCGGGGACAGGAAGCCCCAGTGGCTTATTTAATGAAATAGCCCAGCGTGCGCCACTCGCTTGCCACTTTTTCGACGGTGACGGTTTCCGTCGCCTGCGCCTTGTTTTCGAAACTGGTGGCAAAAGTCACCACCACGTAGTCTCCATCCGGCGCACCCGGCAGGGTTTTGTGGCGGCTGACGCTGTCGACTTCGCGCTTCAGTTTGGGGCCGAGCGGCTTTCTCACTTGGTCCAGCATTTCCTGCCACTTATCCTGCGGGATCTGCTGCTGAAACAACTGCGATGTCTGATTCCAGCTCTCACCGTAGTGTCCGGCATCCACGCCTTCCAGCCAAGCGACTACCTGCGTCACAGCGCCGGATTCGTCGGCTTTGACAGCGACCGACGCAACCAGTATTGCAAAGGCAAAAAGTATTTTTTTCACAGTATTTCCTCCATGATGGCTTTTCAACTGCACTACATCCCGAACCTGCACAGGGGAGAACCCGACGGTAGAATCCCTACCATTCCCCCCTGCGTAACGAAGCGAATCGTCGATTAGTTTTCGGTTTCCGGCACCTTGGTGAAATCGCCAACACCGGCCTCCTTCAGCAAGGAATCCACCAGCGGCGCCATGGCGCGGTGCTTGAGGGCGCTGCCGACCAGGGCTTCCGGCAGGCTCTGGCCTTTCGCTTCGCCGTCCCTGTCGAGAACTCCGCCACTGGCGCGGCCTTCGATGCCGTTCAGGCCTTCCACGGAGATGATCTTCATACCCTCGATGCTCTCCAGCGGCTTGACGCTCTCGCGAATGATATGCGGCAGGTTTTCGTGCAGGCTGAGCACTTTCTTCAGTGCAACCTGCGCCTCATTCAGGCTGTTGAAGGCCTCGTTCATCAGGCGCTGGCCCTCGGCGTCCACCGCGTACTTCTCGCGGTCCGCCTCGACCTTGATGCGAATGGCTTCCGCCTCGGCTGAGGCCTGCAGGCGAAGGGCCTCGGCCTTGTCGTCCGCCGCGGCTTTTTCCGCTTCCGCGGCCACGGTGATGGCGGTGGCCTGGCGCTCGGCCTCTTTCTGCGCCTCGATAATCTCAATGCGCTTGTCGCGCTCGGCGACTTCCACATCCTTGGCGGTGCGCACCTGCTCCTCGGCCTTCACCGCTTCCGCCAGGGCCACGTTGGCCTGCTGGTCGGCTACGGACTGTTCCTTGGATTTCTCGGCCACGGCGATGGCGCGTTCCTGCTCGGCGATCTCCACGGACTTCTGCTTGGAGATACGCTGCTCTTCCAGGAAGCGCTCGCGTTCGATTTCCTGTTCCTGCAGGCGTTTTTCTTTCTCGATTTCCAGCAGCTTGGTGGCCTGTTCCGCGCTGATGCGCGACTGATCGACTTCGCGCTCCGCTTCGATCGCGGCCTGGCGCGCGGCCCGCTCCTGCGCCGCCTGCTCCTTGGCGATATCGGACTTCTGTGCCGCTTCGCGGTTTTCCAGCTCGCGCTGCTGTTCCAGGTAGGCGTAGCGCTTTTCCCGGTCGATCTCCAGCTTCTGGCGCTCCGTCTCGAGATTTTTCTGCTCGATCTGCACCATGGTGTCCTGTTCTACATCGTTCACTTCCTTGCGGCGCGCTTCGATGGAACGGGTCATGCTGGCCAGACCCTCGGCATCGAACACATTGTCCTGATTGAAGAATTCCTTGTGGGTCTGGTCCAGGCCGGTCAGGGATACGGACTCCAGTTCCAGACCGTTCTTGAGCAGATCCTCGGATACCACCTGCTGCACTTTCTGCACAAAATCGCTGCGTTTTTCGTGTAGTTCGGCCATTTGCATTTCCGCGGCCACCGAGCGCAGGGCGTCGACGAACTTGCCCTCGATCATGTCCTTCAGCGCTTCCGGGTCCAGGGTGCGCACCCCCAAAGTCTGCGCGGCGTTGGCGATGGCGTCGTTATCCGGCTTGACCCGCAGGTAGAATTCCGCGAGCACATCCACGCGCATCCGGTCCTTGGTGATCAGCGCCTGGTGCTCCTTGCGCGATACCGCAAGGCGCAGGGTATTCATATTGACCGGAATAATTTCGTGCAGCACCGGCAGCACCAGGGCCCCGCCGTTCATAATCACCTTTTGCCCGCCCATGCCAGTGCGCACGAAGGAGCGCTCCTTGGAGGCGCGGGTATAAAGGCGCGCGAATATCATGCCGATGACGATCAGGGCCACCAGTACGGCACCGGCCATGAACATCACGGTGGAAAAGTTATCAATCACTTCTGTTATCTCCATTTTTTAGATCCTTAGTAATGCGGCACAGGGATGTGCCGCCGCTGGCCGCGGGCCAGCGCGAGCCCGCGAAATGCCAGCAGATCCGCGTATCTGCGTGGGGCGGCCAACCGCCAGCCTTTCGCGGGCGACAGTCAAACAGGTCAAGGATGGCCTGCCTGACTACCGGGTTAAAGGTTCCGTCAGGTGTTTGTTGGTGGGTCTGATCACACGGAAGTTGGCTCCGGACTCCTCCACCAAAAGCACCTTCTCCCCCTGTTTGAAGGTTTCGTCTCCGTCCGGCTCCACCATCACATAATGGGTGGTGCCGAACTCGTCGCTGAAGCGCGCCTCTGCCGGTGAGCCGGCGGCGGCCTCGCCGATAGTGATGACCGCCACGCGGCCAATAAAGGATTTGCGCCCCACCGCTTCGGTCTCGTCGCCGACCGCGAAACGGCGCAGCAGATTGCCGACGAAGCGCACCTGCGGCAGCGCCAGCAGGAATACCGGCACCGCCAGCAGCCAGGCCGGCAGCACGAAACCCAGCAGCGCGTCTACAAACAGCTGGATCACCAGGCCGGTAATGCCGAAGCCCACCAGGAAAGCCACCAGCAATATCAGCGCCGGCACCTCGCCGAAGCGCAACCAGCCGAGCAGCTTGGTGAGGACACCGCCGGCCTCTGTGTCCGGCGCATCCAGATCGATATCCGTATCCGGCAGCAGGTTGTCGAGCAGGTCGGAAATGCCGACACCGATCAGGGTCATGACCCCCTCGAGCACGGCGATCATCAGCATCAGCACCAGGGCGCCGGTAAACAGCAGGTTGCCGTCTTGAAGCAGGAATGTCATCAGACCTCCGCCTGGGACTTGAGCTTGGCCAACCTCTCTTTAATACGGTTATTGCGCGACAGCTCCTCCAGTTCGGCCAGCTTACCGGCATCGGCGCTGGATTCGGAGACGGGGACACCGGCGCGCTCCATAACCCGGTTGAAGGCATCGGTGGCCTGGTCCACCTTGTCCGAGGTGGCGCGGCTGCCGCCCTGCTCCTGACCGGTGGCACCGTTGGCGATATGATCCGTAGCCTTGGCGTATTCGCGCAGCTGTTCGCGCATCTCGCGCTTCTTGCCCTGGAGCGCGCCGATACAGGCGTTCAGTTCGGCGATTTCCTGGTCTGCTTCGCTGACCGCCTTTTCCAGTACGGGAATCTGCGCCTCGATATCCATCTGTTTGGCGATTGCCACTTCCGCCAGATCGTCGCGGTCTTCACGCACGGCTATTTCAATCTGTCCGCTGAGTTCAACGTGACGGCTGTTTTCATCGTTGAGGGTTTTGCTGCTCAGGTATTTGGCCGCCTCCGCCTTGCCCAGCTGGTCGCGCACTTCCGCGATGGCGTCGTCGATCTCGCGGATCGCCTGCTCCATGACCAGCTGCGGGGTTGCGTTTTCCACCGAGTCCACCAGGGCGTTGGCCGAGGCGGAAATAATGCGCGAAATGCGCTTTACCAATCCTTCTTTCATTGTTATCTCCTTCCGGTTGATTGATTGAATTACTTTTCCAGTAGATTATCGATCTGTTTTTTAATTCGCAGTGCGGAATCCGGGTTGGCGACGCGCGGATTTTCCTGCGCCGCCACCAGCAAAATTTTCTCCAGGAAGGCCTCTATCGCCGGCAGGGTTTTCCGCTCCAGAGCGGGGGTCAATTCCTCTTCATCCACGCAGGCCTGCACGCCAGCCGCACTCTCGGCGAGCAGCTCCAGCAGCGCTTCCACCGGCAGGCTTCTTTTGTGCTCGTCGGCGCAGCGGGCCTTGATCGGCAGTACGGCTTCGGCTGAGGTGATGTAGGCGCGGGCAAAGCTCTGCATGCCCACGGATTCCCGCGCCATGGCGATCAGCTCGCGCACCTTTTCGCTCTGGGTAACAGCGCCGTTGCGGTCAATGGACATCAGGTAGGCGTAATCTTCCGCTGACAGGCGCGCCGATATGGATTGGCTCTTATTGAGCATGGCAATTCCCTTTCATCGTGATGTATACAAAAGTACACACCCGTATGCACAGGGTCAATAAATAATTGATGAAATTCTTTTTATGAAGAAATACACGCCAAACGGGCGGGGGAGATGAAGGCAAAGCCGCGCGCCTTTCTTGGCTCCGCGACACTGCTTGAGCAAAAGTTGAGCGGCGGCGGAACTACAATCCGATGATGACCGAACACAACCTGATCCTCAACGTCGACAGCTACAAGGCCAGCCACTACCTGCAGTACCCGCCGGGTTCCGAGTATGTGAGCAGTTACATGGAGTGCCGCGGCGGCGAATTTCCCGAGGCGGTGTTTTTCGGACTGCAGGCATTTATCAGGCAGTACCTGCAGCAACCGGTTTCCGCCGCGGATATCGACGAGGCGGAGGCCATGCTGCACGCCCACGGCCTGCCCTGCCACCGCGCCGGCTGGGAGCACATCGTCGAGGAGCACGGCGGCCTGCTGCCGCTGGAGATATCCGCGGTACCCGAGGGTACGGCGGTGCCGCTGCACAATGTGATGCTGCAGGTGGCGAACACCTGCCCCGCCTGCTTCTGGCTCACCACCTATATCGAGACCGCCCTGGTGCGCGCCATCTGGTACCCGGTGACCGTGGCCACCCAGAGCCGTGAGATCAAAAAGGTCATCGCCTCCTACCTGGAGGAGACCGCGGATTCCCTGGATGACCTGCCGTTCAAGCTGCACGACTTCGGCGCCCGCGGCGCCAGCAGCTTGGAGACGGCAATGCTCGGCGGCATGGCGCACCTGGTGAATTTCCGCGGCACGGATACGGTGTCCGGGCTGGTGGCGGCGCGAAAATACTACCGCGCGGATATGGCCGGCTACTCGATCCCCGCCGCCGAGCACAGCACCATGACCGCCTGGGGCAGGGAGCGGGAGGCGGACGCCTACGCCAATATGCTCGACCAGTTTGCCGGGCCGGACAAACTGCTGGCGGTGGTCAGCGACAGCTACGACATCTGGAACGCGATCGAGAATATCTGGGGCGGTGTGCTCAAGCAGCGGGTGATCGACAACGGCGGCACCGTGGTAATCCGGCCGAATTCCGGCGAGCCAGTAAAGATCGTCACCGAAAGCCTGGAGCGGCTGATGCGTATCTTCGGCTGCCGGGTGAACAGCAAGGGCTACCGGATACTGCCGGACTTTGTCCGCGTCATCCAGGGCGATGGTATCTCCCGGCGTTCCATTCCCAAGATTCTGCAGGCGATGAAGGAGCGCAAGCAGAGCGCCGACAACGTCACCTTCGGCATGGGCGGCGAACTGCTGCAGAAGTTGCACCGGGACATCCTCAGCTTTGCGATGAAGGCCAGCGCCATCCGCATCGACGGCCACTGGCACGACGTGTACAAGAATCCGGTAACCGGGCCGGAGAAGAAATCCAAGCGCGGGCGCCTGGCTCTGGTGTGTGGAAATGGGGACGAAATGGAGACCATCCGACTGGAGGAACTGGGCGACCGCGAGAACCTGCTGCGGCCGGTGTTTCGCGACGGGGAGCTGTTGATCGAAACCACTTTTGACGAGGTGCGCCGGCGCGCGGAAATCTAACCCCGGGGGGTGGAAGCCAGCCCTGCTGGCGAATAGAGCGAGCATTGAAAGCCGAGCTGTCATCCATGGCGCTACAGCGCAGTGTCCGGTCCGGCCCCGGCCCCTGTGACTTCGACTCGCCCCCAAACCCTGTCGCCTCAACGACCAGCCACTTTACACTGGTGCGAATCTCGCATATTCCTGCCGGATAATTTTGCCCGCGGCCGGCAATAACAATAAACAGCAGTCCCGATTCCGCGCTCGCACAGCCCCTCCCCAGGGCCCGATCGGGAACATCAAGGAGGTGCCATGCAAAGAAGAAAATTCCTCAAACTCGCCGGTGTCGGTGCTGGCGGCATCCTGCTGCCGGTCTGCGGCATTCCGGTCTCCGCGGAGCAGCTGGCCGGCAACGGCCTGGATGTGCGGCAGAAGAAAGCCCTCGCCGACGTCGTGCTCAATACCGCCCGCAAGGCCGGGGCCAGCTACACCGATGTCCGCATCGGCCGCTACCTGAACCAGTTCGTGCTGACCCGCGAGACCAATGTCGAGAATATCGTCAACACCGAATCCTTCGGCGCCGGCATCCGCGTAATCGCGGGGGGCACCTGGGGCTTCTCCGCCACCAACGACCTGACCCCGGACGGCATCGCCCGCGCGGCGCGCCAGGCGGTGGCCGTGGCCAAGGCCAATGCCAAATACCAGACGGAGCCGGTGCAGCTGGCGCCGGTGAAAGGCGTCGGCGAGGTCTCCTGGCAGACACCGATCCAGAAAAACGCCATTGAGGTACCCATCGGCGAGAAGGTCGACTTCCTGATGGAAGTGAACAACGGCGCGCTCGAGGCCGGGGCCAGCTTTATCAAATCGTCCCTGTACCTGGTCAACGAGCAGAAGTATTTCGCCTCCAGCGACGGCTCCTATATCGACCAGGACGTGCATCGCCTGTGGGCGCCGATGGAAGTGACCGTAGTGGACAAGAAGACCGGTGTCTTCAAAACGCGCAACGGCCTCAGCGATCCGGTCGGCCGCGGCTACGAGTACCTGGACGGCCGCACGGAGGACAAGATCCACGGCCAGACCACCCTGTACACAAACTCCTACGATATGGCCGAGGACGCGCGCCTCGCCGCGGAGCAGGCGAGAGCCAAGCTGTCCGCCAAATCGATCCAACCGGGCAAGTACGACCTGGTGCTGGAGCCCTCCCACCTGATGCTCACCATCCACGAATCCGTCGGCCATCCGCTGGAACTGGACCGTGTACTCGGCTACGAGGCCAACTACGCCGGCACTTCCTTCGCCACCCTGGACAAGTGGCGCAGTGGCAAATTCCAGTACGGCAGCGACAAGGTCAACCTGTTCGCCGACAAGGTGCAACCGGGTTCACTGGGCGCGGTCGGCTACGACGACGAGGGCGTAAAGACCAAACGCTGGGACCTGGTGAAGGACGGCATCCTGGTGAACTACCAGGCCACCCGCGACCAGGTCCATATGATCGACCAGAAGGAATCCCACGGCTGCTGCTATGCGGACAGCTGGTCCAGTGTGCAGTTCCAGCGCATGCCCAACGTGTCCCTGACGCCCGGCAAAGAAAAATACTCGGCCAAGGACATGATCCGCGACGTGGAGAAAGGCATCTACATCCTCGGCCGCGGCTCCTACTCCATCGACCAGCAGCGCTACAACTTCCAGTTCGGCGGCCAGCTGTTCTACGAGATAAAAGATGGCGAGATCGTCGGCCAGGTGGAGGACGTCGCCTACCAGTCGAACACCCAGGAGTTCTGGAATTCCTGCACCGCCATCTGCGACAGCAGCGACTACCGCCTGGGCGGCACCTTCTTCGATGGCAAGGGCCAGCCGAGCCAGGTGAGCGCCGTGTCCCACGGCTGTTCCACCAGCCGTTTCGACAAGATCAACGTTATCAACACCAAGCGCAATATCAGCTAGCCCTCGGGGCCGATGTAGGATGGGCAAAGCGAAGCGTGCCCATCAATACCGCAGTGATTGGCACGTCGCTGCGCTCCTTTGCCCATCCTACGACTAACCCGACAGGCAAGTAGAGAACAATAAGTTCAATGGA
Source organism: Microbulbifer sp. (assembly GCF_051659245.1). NCBI lineage: Bacteria > Pseudomonadati > Pseudomonadota > Gammaproteobacteria > Cellvibrionales > Microbulbiferaceae > Microbulbifer > Microbulbifer sp. The sequence goes on along the minus strand of NZ_JBOFOC010000138.1, from coordinate 17,779 downwards.
GAAAAAGAAATGGCAATTTTATCCAGAAGTGAAGCGAAACAGATTCTCGACAAGGTGCTGAAATACAGCAAAGCCGAAGCGGCCAGCGCCCAGCTCACCGGCGCCGAGACCGGCAATATCCGCTACGCGCGCAACAGTGTGTCCACCAGCGGTATCGTCAACGATATCGAACTGGCGGTGGAGGCGCGTTTCGGCAGGAAGTCCGGCATGGCCACCATCAACGAATTCAGCGATGCGGCGCTGGAAAAAGTCATGCGCCGCGCCGAGGAGCTGGCCAGGCTGTCGCCGGACAACCCGGAGGCCATGCCGCTGCTGGGCGAGCAGAAATACCCGAGTGTAAACGGCTTCGCCAAATCCACCGCGGACATCGCTCCGGACCAGCGCGCCAAGGCGGCGGCCGACTCCATCATGGCGGCCAGGGAGAGAAAGGTGATCGCCGCCGGCTACCTGGAGGACGCGCGCTCCTTCGCCGCCGTGGCCAACACCAAGGGCCTGTTCGGCTACCACGTTTCCACCTCGGCGAATTTCACCGTGACCATGCGCACTGAAAACGGCCTGGGTTCCGGCTGGGCGCAGAGCGACGTTACCGATTTCTCCGCCATGAACACCGCCGCCATCTCCAATATCGCCATCGACAAGGCGGTGCAGTCCCAGGAAGCGCGCGCACTGGAACCGGGCAAATACACGGTGATCCTGGAGCCCAGCGCGGTATCCGGGCTGGTCGGCTTTATGATGTGGAACTACGACGCGCGCAGCGCTGACGAGGGCCGCAGCTTTATGAGCAAAAAGGGCGGCGGCAACCGCATCGGCGAGAAGATGTTCGACAAGCGCGTGCACATCTACTCGGACCCGGCGGACCCGGATGTGCCGGCGATGCCCTGGGCGGAGGACGATTTCATGGCCCAGGAACGCGTCGACTGGATCAGGGAGGGCGTGGTGAAAAACCTTCCGCGCAGCCGATACTGGGCCAGTCAATCCAAGGAAAAGGAAAAGGCGATTCCGCAGCCGAACAACCTGATCATGATCGGCGGCGACAAGTCCACCGCGGAACTGATCAAAAACACCCGCCGCGGCGTGCTGGTGACCCGCACCTGGTATATCCGCATGGTGGACCCCCAATCCCTGCTGCTCACCGGCCTGACCCGCGACGGCACCTTCTATATCGAAAACGGCAAGATCAAATACCCCATCAAGAATTTCCGCTTCAATGAGAGCCCGGTGATCATGCTGAACAACATCGAGGACATGGGCCGCGCCGAGCGCGTGGGCATGTTCGGTGGATCGGCGATGATCCCCGCACTGAAAGTGCGCGACTTCACTTTCAGCAGCCTTTCCGACGCCGTGTAACGGCCACAGCGAATCGAGGATTCAGAAATGGACAGAAGAAAATTTCTCCAGCTGAGCGGCGCCGGCCTGGGCTTTTCCATGCTGCCGCTGTCCGGCAACCTAGTGGCGGAAAGCAAGCTGGTCCACAGCGGGATGGACGTCGCCGTCAAGAAAGAACTGGCGGATGCGGCGCTGAACACCGCCACCAAACTGGGCGCCAGCTACGCCGACGTGCGCATCGGCCGCTACCTGAACCAGTATGTGATTACCCGCGAAATGAAAGTGCAGAACGTGGTCAATACCGAGTCCATCGGTATGGGCGTGCGCGTAATCGCCAACGGCACCTGGGGCTTCGCCGCCACCAACGATATGACCACGGACGGCATCGCCCGCGCCACCGCACAGGCTGTCGCCACCGCCAAGGCCAACGCCAAATACCAGAAGGAGCCGGTGCAGCTGGCCAAGCAGAAGGGCTACGGTGAAGTCAGCTGGAAAACCCCGCTACAAAAGAACGCCATGGAAATCCCGCTGGCGGAGAAAGTCGACCTGCTGATGGAAGTGAATAAATCCGCACTGGACGCCGGTGCCAGCTTCATCAATTCCATGCTGTACCTGGTCAACGAGCAGAAGTATTTCGCCTCCACCGACGGCTCCTATGTCGACCAGGACGTGCACCGCCTGTGGGCACCGTTCAGGGTCACCGCGGTGGACAAGGAGGACGGCGGCTTCCGCACTCGCCAGGGCCTGGGCCAGCCGGTGGGCCGCGGTTTCGAATATCTCGACGGTCGCGGCGAAGACAAGGTACAGTCGCAGACGGTGTTGTATCGCGATTCCTACGATATGGTCGAGGATGCGCGCCTGGCCGCGCAGCAGGCCCAGGAAAAGCTCAAGGCCAAGTCCGTCAAACCCGGCAAGTACGACCTGGTGCTGGACCCGAGCCACCTGTGGCTCACCATTCACGAATCCGTCGGCCACCCGCTGGAGCTGGACCGCGTATTGGGCTACGAGGCCAACTACGCCGGCACCTCCTTCGCCACCATCGATAAATGGCGCGACGGAAAATTCCAGTACGGCAGCGATAGGGTCAACCTGTTTGCCGACAAGGTACAGCCCGGCTCCCTCGGTGCGGTCGGCTACGACGACGATGGTGTGAAGACCAAACGCTGGGACCTGATCAAGGATGGTATTCTGGTGAACTACCAGGCGATCCGCGACCAGGTGCATATGCTCGGGCAAAAGGAGTCCCAGGGCTGCTGCTACGCCGACAGCTGGTCCAGCGTGCAGTTCCAGCGCATGCCCAACGTGTCGCTGCAGCCGGGCGAGGAAAAACTCAGTGTCGACGAGATGATCAAGGATGTGGAAAAAGGCATCTACATTATCGGCGACGGCTCCTTCTCCATTGATCAGCAGCGCTACAACTTCCAGTTCGGCGGCCAGCTGTTTTACGAGATCGAGAACGGCAAGATCACCGGCATGGTCGAGGACGTCGCCTATCAGTCGAACACCCAGGAATTCTGGAATTCCTGTTCGCAGATCTGCGACAAACGCGACTACCGCCTGGGCGGCTCCTTCTTCGACGGCAAGGGCCAGCCGAGCCAAGTCAGCGCCGTGTCTCACGGCAGCTCGACCGCGCGGTTTGATGGTGTAAACGTAATCAATACCAAACGCAAACTCGGCTGATTTTTTGGCACCGTTTTTGTAGGAGCCTGCTTGCAGGCTCCTACAGGGTAATATCGTAGGATGGGCAAAGCGCAGCGTGCCCATCAACCCCCAATGATGGGCACATCGCTATGCCCATCCTACAAATTTGTCGATGCTGTAAAACCATGCCATTAACCCGCAGACACTTCCTGCAAAACCTGTTGCTGACCAGCGGTGCCCTGCTGCCGATCGGCGCGCGCGCACAGCCGGAGCAACACTACGACTTCCACTTCACCCGCCTGATGTACGAGTCCGGCGACTGGGACGTGGACCAGCGCATGCCCTCAAACCTGCTGAATTCCCTGGTGGAATACACCAACCTGAAAGTCGACCCCACAGAGCACATAGTGCCGCTTGCGGACCCGGAAATGCTGCTGGCGCCTTTCTGCTACCTGTCCGGCCACAAGCTGGTGGAATTCACCACCGCAGAGGCGCGCAATTTCCGCGACTACGTCAATCGCGGCGGCTTCGTGTTCGTGGATGACTGCAATCACGATATCGACGGCCTCTTCGCCAAGTCCTTCGAGGCGCAGATGGCGGAGCTGTTCGGCGAGGACTGCCTGCAGAAACTGCCGCACGACCACGACCTCTACCACTGCTTCTTCCAGTTCGACGAACTGCCGGTGACCAGTTTCGAGCTGAACGGCTGGGGCGACGACCTGGTGCACGACTACCTGAAAGCCATCCTCGTCGACGGGCGCATCGCGGTGCTCTACAGCAACAAGGACTTCGGCTGCGAGTGGGACTACGATTACCGCAACAAGCGCTGGCTCGCCACCGACAACACCAAATTCGCCGTGAATATCGTTATCTACGCACTGACAAGCTGAATCCCATGCCCAATACCATTGACAGTACTATCGAAGAAACCATAGAGCAGCGCCTGACCGCGCTGGAGAAACTCAGAAGCGAGATCAACAGGGTCATCATCGGCCAACGGGAAGTGGTGGACCAACTGCTGATCTGCCTGCTGGCCCGCGGCCACGCGCTGCTCGAGGGCGTGCCCGGGCTGGGCAAGACGCTGCTGGTAAAAACCCTGGCGGATTGCACCGAACTGGCGTTCAAGCGCGTGCAGTTCACACCGGACCTGATGCCCGGAGACATTCTCGGCAGCGAAATTCTCGAAGAGGACCACTCCACTGGCAAACGCTTCTTCAAATTCCAGCGCGGTCCCATTTTCACCAATATCCTGCTCGCGGACGAAATCAACCGCACACCGCCGAAAACCCAGGCGGCACTGCTGGAATCCATGCAGGAATACGCGGTGACTGTGGCCGGCGAAACCACAGCGCTGCCGGAACCCTACTTCGTGCTGGCGACCCAGAACCCGATCGAACAGGCCGGCACCTACCCGCTGCCGGAGGCACAGCTGGACCGCTTCCTGCTGAATATCCATATCGACTACCCGGCGGAGCGGGACGAGATCGAAATCCTGCGCGCGACCACCGGCGGTGCCACAAAAAAACCCGCGCCCTGCCTGGACGCCGCCGAACTGCTGGAAATGCAGCGGCTGGTGCGCGAGATCCATATCAGCGACGATCTCTATCACTATGCCGCTCGCCTGGTGCGCGCCACCCGCACCAGCGAGGGCACCAATTCGAAATTACCGCAATGGATCAAATGGGGCGCCGGGCCGCGGGCCGGCCAGGCGCTGATCCTGGCCGCCAAGGCACGCGCGTTTCTGCAACAGCGCCTCGCGGTCACCCGCGCGGATATTCAGGCGCTGCTGCTGCCGGTACTGCGCCACCGCATCCTGCTCAGCTTCCACGCCCAGGCGGAAGGCATCACGGTTCCGCAACTGCTGGACGAACTGCTCGACAGCGTGCCGGAACCCGGGCGGGACTGATACCGTGAGATTGATCCCGTGAAATTGACGGACCCGCTGACGCTGGCCAGCACCCGCGACCTCGCCTGGCTGTCGCGGCATATCGCCGAGGGCATGCTGCTGGGAATGCAACACAGCCAGCGGCGCGGCGCCGGCATCGAGTTCCAGCAATATCGCAGCTACGAGCCCGGCGATTCCATCCGCCATATCGACTGGAAACTGTTTGCGCGCTCGGACCGCTACTTTGTGCGCGAGGCGGAACGGGAGAGCCAGATGCACGTATGCATCGCGCTCGATACCAGCGCCTCCATGGCACAACCCAGCTTCACCCATCCGCAACTGAACAAACTGCGATACGCAAAATGCTGGATCGCCACCCTGTGCTGGCTGCTGCACCGCCAGGGCGACCGCTTCTCCCTGCTGGCGCTGAACGACGGCGGCACGCGCTTTATTCCCGAAGGCCAGGGCGAGGAGCACCACCGGCGCGCCGCGCTGGAACTGGAACGGCTACAGGCGGTTGGCCACTGGCCGGGAGAAAAGCAGCTGGCCCCTCTCTGGAAACACTTCGAGCAGCCCTGCCAGGTGGTGCTGGTCAGCGATTTCTTCGAACGTAATACCGAGATCAGCGCCTTCGCCAACCGCCTGCAGGCCGCCGGGCGCCCCTGCCTGCCGCTGCAACTATTGATAGAAGCAGAAGAGACATTTCCCTTCGACGGCGAACTGAAAATCCGTGATCCGGAATCGCCGTCCATCACCGAAGTCAGCGCCCGCCGGCAGCGCGCCGATTATTTGCACGCATTCAATGCCGCGCAAAAGGCGCTGGCCGCGCGCTTCGCCAACTGGGAGTGTCCACTCACCAGCGTCGCCATAGAGCGGCCGCTGGAGCAGTCCCTGCGCCATTTTGTCGGCGCGCATTCGAGGATCGGCTGAAATGTTCTGGCAGTCCTCCCAATGGCTCTGGCTGCTCGCCGCGCTGGCGATTCCGCTGCTGATTCACCTGTTGCGACGCAATGCAACACGGGAAATCACTTTCGCCGCCGTGCACTGGTTGCAGAGGGAACGCCAGCACAAAAAACGATTGCTGTTGCGGGAAAAATGGCTGCTGCTGTTGAGGATGCTGCTGCTCGCGCTTCTGGCAATTTTGCTCGCGGGGCCCCTGTTGCAAAGGGACAACCAGGCATCCGAAAAGATGCTGCTGGTGGACCCGCGCATCGAACGCGCCGAGCTGGAAACATTCCTGGGGGAAAACCCCCGCTTCGCCTCCGTTCTGTGGCTCCTGCCAGATCCCTTGCCCATCAGTGAATCGCGGCCGCAGGCGCCGGATCTCTGGCGCACGCTTTCCAGTCTCGCCGATGCCGGAGAATTCCGCCGCGCCCATATCCTGTTGCGCCACGCGCAAAATCCGAGCGGTCACGGCGCCCTGGCGGTCAGTCCGCACTGGCGGTGGCACGCACTGGAGAACGGGAGTAAAGAAGAGTCCTCACCCCTGCCCAGGCTGACGCTGCTGGGCCAAAGTCCGACCTGGCTTGAAGCGGTGCTGCAGCAATTGCAGAACACCGTCGCGCCGCAACTGGAGCTGCAAAAGCTCGCCGCTGCCGGCCTGGCAAGCGCAAGCGAGCAGGACTGGCTGCTCTACGACACAGCCGGCGAGCTGCCCGCAGCGCTGCAGCAATTTATCCGCGATGGCGGCCTGCTAATCACCGACCAGCGCGTGCAGCCAGCGGGTGGAATACAATTTGTCGAAATCGCCGGTGACGAACCGCTTCAAGCCGCCGCATTAGGCCGCGGCAGCTGGCTCCGCTACGGGCGCGACTGGCACAACGCGGATTTTTTCCACCGTCCGGAACTCCCGGAAAAACTGTGGCAACAGTGGTTCGCCCAGGACTGGGCGCTGCAGGCGCGCGGCCGCGGGCTCTGGTCCATCGATGCACCGCCGGGCATTGCGATAGCGGATGCCGAAGTGCATCGATTCCGCCTTATGCCGATAGAGCAATGGCTGTTGTTGGCGTTTGTGCTGCTGCTCGCGCTGGAGCGCACAGTCGCACTTGCACGACCCGCGGTGGGGAGTGACGGCCATGACTGATCACGCCCATCCATTATTGCGGTGTGCGGCCCGCCGCTGGCGCGGCGGCAGTCTGTGGCCCTATTGCTGGCTCGCAACGGCCGTTGCCGGGATCAGTGCAATCGGCATTGTGCAATTGCAGTGGTCGGGCTGGATTCTCTTCGCGTGCCTCGCCGCGATCGCGCTGGCCCAGCTGCTGGATCGAAACTGGCGCCTCTCAACGACCGAAATCTGCCGCAAGCTGGACGGCCACTTTGCGCCGCTGCAGGACAGCAGCCAGCTACTGAACAATCCACCGGATACACTCGGGCCACTGGCGCAAGTGCAGCGGCAACGCACGGCCGCCGCACTGCAGCAGTTGCTGGACAGCGGTGCACTGAAGAATTTCAGGCCTCCCTGGCACCGCAGCGCAGTAGCCAATGCCATCGGCGTCTGCCTCGGCCTGCTGGTGTTTGTCATCGCCAATACGCTGCCGCAATCCGACGCGCCCGGCCAGGCGCCTGGCGCACAGGCCGCTGTTGCAGCAGCGTCAATCGAAGTGGCAGAGGCCGTCACCGAAATTCAACCGCCCACTTACACCGGCCTGCCCGCGCTGACCCAGTCGCTGCAGGTGAAGGCACCGGAGCAGTCGCGTATCAGCTGGCGGGTCACACTGAATGCACCCGCCAACGCGCTGATGATGCTCGCTGCGCGCGAGAATTTTTCTTTTTCCACTACGGAAACGCTGCCCAGCCGCCACTGGCAGCTGACGCGGACGCTGGCGGAAACGGATTTCTACCAGCTGTCCGTGCACAGCGGAGAGGAAGAAATACTGCTGCCGCAGATTCACAATATCGAGATCGAAGCCGATCGCGCACCGGAATTCTCCTTCAGCCTGCCGCGGGACAACGTGACGACGATCAATGCCTACAGCGAGGCATCGCCGCTGCTGCAGGTCGATGTCGAGGTGGCGGACGACTTTCAGGTGACGAAAACCGATCTGTTGATCACCCTTGCAAGCGGCGACGGCGAAAATGTCCGCTTCCGGAATGACAAAATAAAGCTGGAGCCGACCGACACTGCGGAAGGCGCAAAGCGTTATCGCTTCAACGTGCCGATAGAGCGCTACCAGGTCGAGCCCGGCGACGAACTCTACTGGTTCCTGCAGGCGCGCGACAACCGCGAACCCGAGCCGAACATGCAGAAGAGCCAGCACTTTATTATCCGCTGGCCGCAGGAGGAGATTTTCGGGCTCAGCGATGCCGAGGGAATGGCAATCAAGGTTCTACCGGACTATTTCCGCAGCCAGCGCCAGCTGATCATCGATACCGAGGCGCTGCTGGCGGAACGGGAGCAACTCAGCGAGAGGGATTTCCGCAAACGCTCGGAATCCCTGGCCTATGAGCAGAACCTGCTGCGCATGCGCTACGGCCGTTTCCTCGGCGAGGAGGACTCGGCGCTGGAACACGATGACGAATCCGGACACGACCACGAAGCGCATGGCGAAAGCGTAGACGCGCACGGGGAGGAACACGAACACGACGATCACGAAGACCATGAAGATCATGGAAATCACGGACACGACCACGAAGCCCCGCCACAACAGTTCGGCGACGCCAGCGGTGTGATCGCTGCTGCGGGCCACAGTCACGACACTTCGGAACACGCAACCCTGTTCGATCCGCAGACCAAGGAACTGCTGCGCAGCGCGCTGAATGCCATGTGGAGTTCCTGGCGGGAGCTGTCGGTGATCGAACCCCACGCCTCCCTGCCCCACCAGCACACTGCCCTGCGGAACATCAAGCAGGTGCAGCAGGCCTCGCGCATCTATCTGCAGCGTGTGGGTTTCGAACCGCCGGCCCTGGACGAGAGCCGGCGTCTCAGCGGAGAACGGGACGACGTAAAGCCACCACGCGTAAACGCCGCGCGCAGCGACGACGAGCGCGAACAGTTGTTGAAACTGCTGCAGCGGGTGCGCGCGGACGACGCACTGGATGACGGCGCGGTGAAGGAACTGCTGTCGCTGCCGCAGCTGCGCGAGCAACCGCAATTGCGGGTGGAATTGTCGAAGAGCCTGCGCCTGTACCGACAGCAAGAGGATTGCACCGATTGCCGCCGACAGCTTTCCGCGCTGCTGTACCAGCTGCTGCCGGCGCCGCAGGCGCAGCCGTCGCTACCGCGGGAACGCGCAGCCGCAGACAGTTTTGACAGTTGGTTACGAGAACAGAGCAGGGGGCGCGAATGAATTTCTGGATTGCCGCCGTCTGCATCGGCGCCCTGGGAACTTCCTTACTGCTGATCGCCCGCCGAAAAACAAGTGGAGCGGTGCTGCAGGTCGCCATCTGGGGACTTGTCTGGGTGCTGGTGAATCCCCCCGCGCTACTGCCGCCGGCGAAAACCGCCGCCCTGCCTATCGAACTGCCGCAAAGCCGGGACGCACTGCGCGACCTGCCGCCGACGCGACTGCGAGTGGAAACAGAGAGCGACGCTCCCGACTGGCAGGTGGACTGGCCGCAACAGCTGTCGCTGGGCGAACCTTTGCAGCTGCGCATCGCTCACGGCAGCGGAATTGCGAGCCGCCTGATTCTTGAAGATCCGTTTGGCGGTGAAACGGAGAGCGCCATGCTGTCCGCAGAAAGCGGCGAAGCGATACTCAGCGACACACCTAAGCTTACCGGTCGCTGGCTCTATCAACTGCGTATCGAGACCGAAACCGACGGCGGCACCACTGTGCGCCGCGAGCCGCTACCGATACAGGTGCACGCGCCGAAGGCGCCGGGAGTTTTGCTATGGCTGGCACGCCCGGGGTTTGAGACCGCTGCCCTGTCGCGCTGGCTGCGCCAATCCGGCACGCCCGCCCGGGTCGTCACCCAACTGGCACCGGGAATCGTCCGCCGGGAATACTTCAACGGACTGGACGCAAGCACCCCACAGCTGCTCGACCCCGATGGCCCCTTCGACCTGCTGATTCTGGACAGCCACCTGTGGCCGCAACTGAGCCTCGCGCAGCGGCAAGGGCTGCCGGCCCTGGCCGAAAAGAAATCCCTGCTGTGGCTTGCGGGCACCGACAGTCCCCGCGACTTCCTGGATTACGCTCGCGCGCAGGGTATGCCCCTCGCCCCCGCAAATATGGCCGAGGCGGCAGGCGGCGGGGAAATGCCTCTGCTGGCGCTCACCGGCTACCAACCGCAGCGAAGACACCCCGGCGATATCCAACTCGGTGCCCAGCCGATTTACTGGGCGCGCAGCAACCCCGACCAATCGCTGGGCTTTGTGCTCTTCGACCGCAGTCACCGCTGGATCACCGCCGGCTTCGTCGCCGACTACGCCCACCTGTGGAAAACCCTGTTCGACCACCAGCTGGCCCACCGCGGCGACCACACGCCGGTAAAATTGCGGAGCCAAATACCGCGCGAGCAGCAGCGAGTGACCCTTTGCAGCGCGGCTTTTTCCGGGGCGACGCCGAAATTGGTCGCATTGGACAACGAAGGAACAGGGAATCCACTAACCAACGTGGCCCTTCCCGCCGATGGCGGCGGCGCCTGCTATTCCTGGTGGCCCAAACAGCCCGGCTGGCATCGCATCGACGGCGGTAACGGCGAATTCGATTTCTACGTATTCCCCCGAGAGGCCTGGCCGCAATGGCAGCGGGCCATAGCGCGCACCGACACCCGGCAGATGGCCAGCGCCCGCCTGGGCCCGGCCGCGGATAAAGAGGCCCCGCGCAATCCGCTGCCGCGACACTGGATTGCGCTGGCGCTGATACTGTTGCTGGGGTTCGCTTGGTGGAGGGAGCGCAGATTGCTGCGCTGAGGTGGATTAGTTCAGACCAAATGAGCGACTTCAATCGGCATCAGCTCCCACAGCTCGTTCTGATGGAGCCAGACCGGATCAGCATTCTCCTCAATGAACTGATCTATAGGCATAGCATCCACGGTTGGTGGTCGCTTTATTCTGACTAGCCGGCACGCTAATCCTGAGCGACTTCGTCCTCCAGCACCCAGTCCCCCAGCGCCACATTCGCCAGATGTTCCGGCCCGCTCAGTCGTACCGAGATGCTCGCCGGTAGCGGCCTGGAGCAAGGCTCGGTGCGGTAGCGGGCCTGCCAAGGCATTTCCTCCACAATCGGGTTGGGCACCTTGGCCCGGGGGATAATCTGCCCATCGCGATCAAGCGTCTGCGCCCAGCAATCGAGCGCCTGCCACTGCCCGGTATTGCCGTCCTCATCGCCAAAGCGCACTTCGACGGTCACGCCGTCCACCGGCCCATAGACGTTGGAGTGGACCAGCTCCAGGTACCACTGCGGACCTTCGTCCACAACCTCGGCTTCCAGCAGCGACTCGACCGGCAGCTCCCAGAAAGTCTGGATACTGGATGGGGCGGCCTTTTGAACGGGCCGGGCTCCGTCAAAGCCGAACTGCTTCATATGGGTGACCAGTTCGCGCAGACCCATGCCCTTGAGCTCGTCAAAAAAATCCTCGTCCAATTTGTCCTCGGCCTTCTCCACATCCAGCCCGGCGTCCATCAGCGCGTCGATGATGGCACAGCGCTTTTGCAATTGATCGGCCGCGTCTTCGTTGGACAGGGTCAGGCGTTTGCCCTCTTCCTCCAGCGCTCTGCGCTTTTGCTCCGCCTCGCGCATAAGCTTGTCCAGATTGGAGCCATCCGGAGCGATCAGATCATTATCCACATGAATCGAGTGGGAACCGGCCGGGCCGATGTACTTGGTCAGATGATAGGCATAATAACCGTGACCGGGCAGGCGATCATTCCAGAAAAGGTGGGAGGTGCACGCCTCCTGCACCGGGTTCAGAAAACGGGTGATGGCTTTGTTGATATCGAACTTGCCAGCCAGGGTGCGGCGCACCGCGTCCACATCCAGCCGGGCGCAGTCGTAACAAAACAACAGCTTCTGCACCGGCGCACCCAGTTTTGCGCAGACTTTAAGCTGCTCCAGCAAATCCGGGTAGGCCAACAGCTCGCGCACCAGGTTGGCATTGGCGGCAAAGGGCTTTTGCCCGGAGGCTTCAAAGGCTTGCAGAAACTCGCGCACGCCATCTACGCCGCGCGCGTAAAAACACAGCTCGGGCGCAGTGAGTTTGAGCCGGTCTTTATCGGCCGGTTTGGCGCCGGTTTTTAACAGCACTTCCATGGCATAGCGGTTGCCGAGCCGGCAGGCGCTCAGCAAGGGCGTTCGGGCGAAGTTGAGTTGGGGGCCGAACGTTTTGGTGAGATAACCCTCAATGGTGTCGATAGGGTATTCCACCCCGTCCTCACTGACATGAAAATTGATGCCGGCTTGAAAGTCATCCTCTATCGGCGCGGCAAAGGCGAGGGCCTGCTTGTTTTGGGACAGCCGGTCGATTACCAGGCGGTTGTCACACTCTATGGCCAGATCAAACAGGGTTTTGCCGGGAGCGACCACCACACAGGGGTCGTTCAGATCTTCAATTGCGGCGAGGGCTCTGTCCTCACCGTTTTTCACCGCCAAGGCTAGTTCATTCAGTGAAAGAGACATGATGGTTCTCGTGACCTCCTGGTAAAAAAGTAAAATTCACCTCAGTTTCTAAGTATTGTCTACCCTAACGGGGAGCTTGAAGCGACATAGTTTCGCTCTCGTAAAGGGCCACCGCCTGTCCCTGGTGATAAGGAAGCCGACGCTTCCTTACCGACAAATTTTCTGAGAGGCAACCACAATACCGGCTTGAGGTTGTCGCTCCCTGAAGAGTTAAGCGGAAGTAGCAGGAACGAAGCCTACAGACTACGACTTTACTCTAAGATTAATGCCGGGCTGCCAGCTAGCTGCACTATATCTTTTCACCACAACCGCCGCTTTATCTCTCGGAGAACAAGTCGCAATAACGTTGAGATAACAGTCCTCGCCGCACGAAAAATATGCTTACCAGGAGCTTAGGGCATACCGTATGAACTATCCGCGAGGAGCTGTTCATCGTTTTGTTGTACATGGACACCGGTACGATATTGCCGGCGCCCTTCTTTACTAATGGAATTTCCTTCCTGTCGCGAAGGCCACCATCGATAAGATAGGTGGGAACTTCCCCCACAGAGCTCGCAGTAAAGTACCATAGATATTCGGTCGGCACTATTGGGAGCCGATGCTAATGTGCCGCATACCTTGAACGCTGAGTGCAGGGGCAGCTTACTTTATGCAAATTTTTGCGAGAGTGTGAGCGCAGCGAACCGCAAAATGTGCATAAAGTAAACTATCCCTCTTCCGGGTAGGAGCCGCCCCCTCGGGCGACGCCCCCACAGATCCGGACTTGACCTTTAAGTCATCCGGTTCTTCAGCACGTTCCCTGTTAAAAGATGTTTGTGTTCCTGCAGCAACGCCCATCGCTAACTGTGCTCCAAGCCGCGCGACAAACGTTATGTTCGTCTATATGACATTCACAGTGACAGAACTTGCGAGCTTAACGTCTCTCTCCTGGTTCCACGATCAAGCCATCTTCTCCGGTTTTCACTTCCCTACAGTGGGTCCCGCGGACAAAAGGTTCCCCACCTACTATATGAAAATTTCTCCCAAGAATTCGGATTTATCTCGGCACGATTTATATAAATGCTTTTATCTTGCACTGCATTCTACGGTTGCCATTCTCCCCGCTAACTTTTGTCGATTGTGAAATTATTTTTATTTTCTTGTCTGACGATTCCTGGGCTAACTTTCTCACGATATCTAAGCACTTCAATGCAGCATCGGTCTCATCTTTATCAACTTCTAATTGAACACTATGTTCAAAATTCCGCTCTACATAGCCCTTCTTTTTTAATTTATAATTATCGTAGGCGTCCTTTGTTGTACTTACCGTGTCTTTAACTAGCTCCTGGGGTTTTACCTCTAACTTTACACAGGCACCTAAAGACAACACCAATATAACCACAATCAGTTTATCCACTATTTTTCAGTCCTTTATTTAACGTCACCTTGAATTACGCTTGATAATGCGGTCTAAATAAGCATTCTCAGTGGTAAACACGCCATGAACATTACCAGTATAAATGCTGCTCTGGATATCGCTCACTGAGAAAATAAATCGAGAACTAGCTTCAACCTTCACAGCCCTATTTACTCCGGTAAGTGTAACACCCGCTAAATCAAGCCTGCTGCCAGATGCTTTTAACGCAGTACGCCCCGCGAATGTAGTATTGGTAACGTTCAGAACAGATTCTTTCGCCTCAACCGCCACTTCGCTTGAAGAAATGCTAGTATTTAAAATTTCAATCACAGAATCAGTTACTCGTAGTTCTACTGCTGTGATGTTCTCGAGTTTAACACCGGAACAGTTTCTAATGTCGATAGACTGGTATCGCCCGGTGTAAGTTTCGCCCACCTCATTCTCACACACTAAATTTCCAACAACACTGTTTGTGTCAACCACGTTCGATTCCACCGGCCAGCTATCAGTCAAAGCCGACACTAACAATCGATTGAATGCTTCAGGATGGGTGTTCATAGGAACATGGGCTGCGTCTTCGATAACTTGTAACTCCGCATGTTGCATACGCCCCTTCAACAAGAGCCCTGTTCTCAAAGGGGCAACCGGATCGTTCTCCCCCCAAATGATATAGGTCTTTATCGGTAACGACTCAATGGCTACGCTGAAATCCTCAACGATTAACGCCAAGGCTGCATTTCCGCTAGGATTATTGGAAAATGCTATGTTCCAAATTTTTTCACTTCTGTTTAGTAGCGGCGTTGGATCAGGTGTTAACGTGGACAACTCCACGACGCTGCCACCGAAATCAATTATCTGTGTACTTAGCTTTTGTAGCGCAATAGAGTCAGTATTGGTATCCAGTGGAATCTTTCCGACATGCTTTAAAAATGCTGTTCTCTCCAAAATACCTGCTGCATCAACCAGCACCAACTTATTAACCTGCTCAGGATATTTGGCTGCATAGCGCAATGCGACAGCACCACCCATTGAATGGCCAACAACGGTAACCTGTTTTTGAATGTAATTATCCACCAACCATGCGGCTACCTCAGCATAATTCGTAGGCGAATAGCGACCAGTAGGGCGACCAGAGTTACCAAAACCAGGCAAATCAAAGGCGATCACGTGATAGTTACTCTCTAATGCGGGAATGACTTTGAGCCAATCTTTGGAACCAAATTTCCCTAACCCATGAATAAGCAATACGACTTCCTTATTGCTCACACCTGTTTCAACCACATGGATCTCAGAACCAAACACAGGTTCCACCATCACATGTTTCTTCCATTCTGTTGGATACAAATATGATTTTATTGCGAGTGCTTGCCCAGGCTTTGAGACTTCATTGGTCGTCTCATTTTCATTTCCCTGTATAGAATCTTTAACATTTTTCGTTAGAGTTTTCACATCCTCTTTCGCTTTCTCAAACCAATCCGCTTCTACAAGTGGTGTCTGTACCAATAAAATCAAAAATAGGCCAATAAAATTAAAGCATCGAGTTTGCATACTTTGAATTGTCAAATCTTTCAATTCTCCACTATTCAATTCCATGACTCCGCAATAAAACTTTAACGATTGCTGGCTTGGAAGGCGTACAAAGCAATAGACAGATTCCAGCGCATTCTAGTTATAATGGGTCTCTATCAAACCCCCAGTCTTTTTTCCAAACACTGTTTTTGCTTGTGATCCCTCAGAAGATTGTTCTAGCCCTGCCCTGTTATTAGTGGGGCTGTTTTCATTACCTGGCGATCAATGCTGCGTACGGTGATAAATACTACGATTTCAGTACGCTGACATATATGTCACATAGTAACATATATAAATGTGCTATCTGAGCGATAGCCAATTCTAAAATAGAGCACCTGAGACGTGCGGTTTTCCCGCATCCGGTTCCTCGGTTGTACTCGTTTCCGCGCGGACCTTCACAGCTACCCATTACAAGGCCCAATGGCTACTCCCCCCAGTGAGGTTAACTCATGTTGATCCAGTCCGAAGTGTCCGGCATGAGTTTCCTTTAGGGGCTACGTACTCCCGTGGGGTCCTTTGCCATGTGATCGGCTTTCCGGACCTTCGACTACTATGCCCCATAAGACACCCCTCGGCATACGGCCTTCGCAGGCCTACCTGGTCGCTCCATATTCCATGACTTCATCCGAGCCCACACCGTTTCCCGGCTCCTCACCCTTCCGCGCCCCAACACTGACAGTATCGTCACTTCACCTCGTACCAGGAGCCTTTGGGGCTTCCTGAGTTCCTCGACGTACTCTTCCCGCATGCCACGGCCTGATGACTCCGGTGGTCTTCCACATCTTTGCCATTAGCAGATGCTTCCTGTGGCTTTCGAGCACGTTAAAACTCTCAGCGACCACAACGAGCTTTCGAAGCTGTGCCAGCACTTCAGGGAACGCGGTTTCCCCTACGGCCTACTGGATTCTCTGTGTACGCTTACCTCATCTATTGTTCGCAGTTACCTGCTCCGCAATGAGATCAACACTCGATACGGGCGGGTGGCTAACCCTTACCCGACGGGGACTTTCACCCCGCAAGATACGCCGGGCTTCGCCCAGTGCAACAACGTCTTGCTCAGCGGGTGAAAAAAGCGCAGCTTTTTTTGATCTGCTGTAGCAACTCGTTAAGTACCTGGTATGGCACTCGAGTAAGACTTTTGCATACTACTAATAAACCGCAACACCACCAAACAGATAACCTGCCGCTCAAAAGAAGGAGGGGTTCCTTTCCATGAGCATAGACAGATACCGTGTTCCCCATGCTCTCGTAACAGGTCAACGTGATGCACATATTCATCGCGGACCCTCACGAACATCCTGCTATCGAGCCGAACTCGGCTAGTTTTCGACTCATAGAGGGCGTAGCTTTCTGTAAATGTTCCATTTATATAGAATTTGATACTTCGCCAGAAAAATAGTCCTTTAGCCACCATGGAGCATTCATTACCTACCGCGTCTACAAAGGTAAAGCTGTAGGTGCTCAGCGACTGGACTACTTTTCCGTGACAATACGGACTCAGGTCTTTGGTGACCGTAAATTCCAGCCCGTCTCTATAGAAGCGATACTGACTCATAGCTATTACCTAACGCCGCTCAGCACGCGCGGCTACGGAATGGAGGTGCCGCCGCAATGTAGTGGACGTCGCCGTGCCTGGCTTGGTTATGCTTTGAATCAACTCTCCAGGTTCAACTTCATTTCTAGCAGAGAACCTCGAAAGCCAAACTTCTCATATGCTCGAACAGCGGAACTATTCTCCGCATACACGTCAAGATAGAAGTCGGTGACTCCTCGTTGCTGGCCCCAACTGACCAGATCTTCCAAGATGACCTTGTTTAACCCGAGCCCTCTGTACTCCTCTGCCACATACATGAAACCTAAATATCCATGGTTGTCGTGGTTCAAGGCAGGCTTTGAGTGACGGACCTGAACGTACCCTGTAGCGATAATGTCACCAGAAACTTCTCCAACGACCAACCTACTATCACGATCAGAAATCAGCTTTTCGATGTCGTAGTAGTAGGCGTCTTTTTTTTCAGAGACGCATTATACGGACGCTCAGCGTTAATCACTTTTTGTTCCAATGCCGCGAGAGAATGATAGTCGTAAACTCTTGCTTCCCGCACAATCAATTCATCTAAATTCATCAATACTCCACCCCAATGTTGCATAAATTTCCGGCATTTAGCACCAATAACACTATAAATATAGGGGTTTAACGCAGTTTAAGCGCTGTCGGAGAACTTCACCGACGGTGAACTCTTGCGACAGGCAAAATAAGCTGATTTTTTCATGAAAATTTACCCAAAGACAAGAAAGCGGCCTGCCATTTCCGGTAAAATTGGAGGTGCAAACCAAAACCAATAACCGAAAACGGAGACCGCTTGCCGTGAAGTTTAGCAAGGCTGACACAATTTATAAATC